>CAZYEJ010000047.1:0-18042 GCA_964646435.1 uncultured Thermodesulfobacteriaceae bacterium | reverse complement strand
GAGATTGATCAAAGCAAGTCAAATGTCACCTAACCTAATTTTTAACTGCGCGGTTCGCCTTAAATCTCTTGCCCCTGTATTTTATCCGGGGCTGTATGGAACTTTCTCCACTTCCACATAAAGCGACCTTTAAGATGACCGGGAACCATCGATCCCATTACTTGTGCCACTTGGCTCAAAGCCGGATAAAGACATGACGCCCTGAGCAGCGGACTATTGGATGGTAAAAAAATGGTCAGCATAAACACAATGGCCCCTGCCAAAACCAGTCCTTTGGCAAGGCCCACAACAGCGCCAAGAAGCCTGTCAATCCAACCTAATCTGAGGGCATTGAACATCTTTTGAACCATGATGCCGACAATAAAAATAAGAAGATATACCAAAAAAAATATTAATAGAACTGAAACCAGAGAACGCCACATCTCATCCTGTATCCATGGTGAAAGCCTTAATGATATGGATGGAAAACGGTGGATAGCCACCCAAAACCCGAATATTACCCCAAGAAGGGAAGCTAATGATCTGCTAAAACCTGTCCAAATACTACGGCAAATGCAAATAACAAGCATTCCCCCCAGGAGAACATCAAGCCAGTTAAAATGTAAGTAATTAAAATGTAAATCCATGATTCACCTTTAGCCTATAATCTCCTCGGCAATACGGGTTGATTCATTCAGGCTATCTTCAAGATTTCTTCGGAATTCCTCTATCCGTACTCCCCTTGCGTCCGGCGGTACTGAAATCGGTTGGCCGTATACCATGACCACTTTGCTCACGGGAAATGGAAGGATTGTACGGTCCCAACTGTTAAATCTAAAGGCCGGCCTGGCAGCAAAACCAGTCGGCATCACAGGAACCCCTGTCTCCCTGGCCAGAACGACTGCGCCTTTCTGGGCTATCCTTGCCGGTCCCTTTGAGCCATCGGCCACAATACCGGCAAGACATCCCTGCTCCCGCATTATCCTGGCCATCTCTTTGATAGCTAGAAGCCCTCCTTTATGTCTGGAGCCACGTACTGGAATCTGCCCCCAAGTATTTAGGGACCTTGCTACCCATTCCCCGTCGGAACTGCCACTCACCATAATGACTGCAGGGTGACGTCTGAAACAAAAAAGGGTATATATCAAACTTGCATGCCACAGGGCTATTATGGCAGGGTGACCAGGCTCAAGCAAAGGCCCGATGGTATCCTTTTCAACAGCAGTGAACCTGCAAGAGGCCAGCCATAATTCAACAAGGCGAAGCAATACTGCATGCACTCCTGACCACGGCTTATTAACTGTGGTTGTCGAAGAATCTGTTATGCACTCTCGCACTTTCATGAGGTATGAGGTAACATGTAGTGATATGTTGATCAAGTTTGAGAAAAGATATGACTGAAAAATTGGATTTTGAAAAAGCCCTTAAAAAACTTGAAAAACTCGTAAAACAACTGGAAGAAAACGATCTCCCGCTGGAGAAGGCGCTGAAGACCTTTGAACATGGGATAAATCTCTCCAGATACTGCGCCAAGTGCTTAGATGATGCAGAAAAGCGAATACAGCAGCTTTCACGGGACGAAAACAATGAGCCCATGTTAAAGGCCTGGGAAGGAGATAGTGAAAACCTTTAATCTCAGCACATATCTGAATAAACAACAGGACCTGATTAACTCCGCCCTGGATAAATGGCTTCCCAAGCCGCATGGCCCTTCAGGTCCGGTGTTTGAGGCCATGAGATACAGTATGATGTCCGGCGGGAAGAGGGTAAGGCCGATTTTGCTTCTGGCCGGGGCCCAAGCTGTAGGCAGCGACCGAAAAGCGTTTCTTCCTGCGGCCTGCGCCCTTGAATGCATCCACACTTATTCCTTAATTCATGACGATCTTCCCGCAATGGACGATGACGATTTGAGGAGGGGCAGGCCTACCTGCCATAAAGTCTATGGTGAGGCCGTTGCCATTCTTGCAGGTGATGGCCTTCTCACCTATGCATTTGAACTCATTTGTAAACCGGAGCTGGCACAAAATATATCTCCCCGCTTACTCGGTGAAGCAATTTTTCTTCTTGCGAGGGCTGCGGGTGTCTCCGGAATGGTAGGAGGCCAAACTGCGGATATATTAATGGAGGGACGACCGGTGGATGCGGAAACCCTTTCATTCATACACAGCCATAAAACCGGAGCACTGATAGGTGCGTCTGTGGAAATCGGGGCGTTACTGGGTGAAGGAAACGATGAGGAGCTAAACCATCTGAAAAGATATGGCGAATCTATGGGACTCGCCTTTCAGATTAAAGACGATCTTCTGGATGTGGAAGGAGACCAGGAGCTTCTCGGAAAACCGGTAGGCTCGGATAATCGCAATCAAAAGGCCACGTATCCAGTTCTTTTTGGACTTAAGGAGACAAAAAGTAAGGCTCAAGAACTTCTTAACCAAGCCATCTCCGAATTGGAATTCTTTGATGATAGTGCTGAGCCTTTACGGGCAATAGCCCGATATGTAGTAGGAAGAGATAGATAATAAGGAGCATAGATTCGATGTCAGGTTTGCTTGAATCTGTAAAAAATCCCCAGGACATAAAAAATTTCAAACCCAAGGAACTTATCCAGCTTGCTTCTGAAATCCGCCGCAAGATCATAGAAACCGTGGCTGAAACTGGGGGACATCTGGCCTCCAGCCTTGGTGTAGTAGAATTGACTATAGCCTTGCACTATGTCTTCGATGCCCCGAAAGACCGAATAGTCTGGGATGTAGGGCATCAGGCCTATGCTCACAAACTGCTTACCGGAAGGATGGATAATTTCCATACATTACGTCAGGACGATGGAATAAGCGGCTTCCCCAAACGCGCTGAAAGCCCTTACGATACCCTTGATACCGGCCACAGCAGCACGTCTATTTCAGCTTCTCTTGGAATGGCTACCGCCCTGGACCTGAAGGGTAAGGACTCCAAGGTAGTGGCAGTAATTGGAGACGGCTCAATGAGTGCCGGCCTTGCCTTTGAAGCACTGAACAACGCCGGCCATCTGAGAAAAAACCTTATTGTCATATTAAACGACAATGAAATGTCTATCTCTCCAAACGTCGGGGCCCTGTCAGCTTTTCTGAGCAGAAAGCTGACAAGCCGCCCGGCAACCCGGCTTAAGAAGGAACTTGAATCCTTTCTCAAACGCTCGGGCGTTGGTGAAAATATATGGGCAATGATGAAACGCAGTGAGGATTCCTTGAAAACGCTACTAACTCCGGGAATGCTCTTTGAGTCTTTGCAATTTGAGTACTTAGGTCCGTTGCCGGGCCACCACCTGGAATCCCTGATTGACACACTTAAGAACGTACGCACTATATCCGGACCGGTGCTGGTCCATGTGCTTACCAAAAAAGGCAAGGGTTATCCTCCAGCAGAGCGTCGTCCTGACCTCTTCCATGGCGTTGGCGCCTTTGAGATCTCAACCGGAAAGCCAAAGCCTTCATCAGGGCACAAACCGCCTTCCTATACAGACATCTTCAGCCAAACACTTGTGCGCCTTGCTAAGGAAAATCCAAGGATCGTGGCAATTACCGCTGCTATGCCTGCCGGCACCGGACTCAGCGCCTTTGCGAAAGAAATTCCGAATAGATTCTTTGATGTGGGAATTGCAGAACAGCATGCCGTGACCTTTGCAGCAGGCCTGGCACTGGAAGGACTTCGACCAGTGGTGGCAATCTACTCTACCTTCCTCCAGAGGGCCTATGATCAGATCATCCATGATGTCTGTCTGACCAATCAGCCTGTGGTTTTCGCAATTGACAGGGGAGGACTCGTGGGCGAAGACGGACCTACCCATCACGGCGCCTTTGATCTTTCTTTTCTGAGGGCCATTCCAAATATCGTTGTAATGGCTCCCAAGGACGAGAATGAACTTCAGCACATGCTTTACACTGCCCTGAAACACCATGGACCTGTAGCTATTCGTTATCCAAGGGGATCGGGTGTAGGTGTAAACCTTGATTGGCAATTCAGAGAGATCCCTATCGGCAAAGGAGAGATTGAACTGGAAGGATCTGATGTTGGGATAATTGCCATAGGGCAGCAAGTTCAGACTGCAAGGATTGCTGCAAAAGAGCTGGCCCAGCATGGGATAAAGGCTTCAGTGATAAATGCCCGCTTTGCCAAACCTCTGGACCAGGAACTGATAACAGAAGTGGCCCGCAGGACAGGACATATACTTACAATTGAAGAAAATTCCTTGTTTGGCGGATTTGGATCAGCAATTCTGGAATGCCTTTCCGACAATGGCATAGCCTCTGTCAAGGTTTGTCGTCTTGGATTACCTGACAGGTTTGTGAAGCATGGAAGCCAGAAAACCCTGATAAAGCATGTGGGTCTTGACGTCCCATCAGTAGTTGAGGCTGTGCAATCCATGATAAAATCTAAGGGGAAAAAATCTATCAGCCCGGCAACAGTACATACATTACCTGTCTGAATCACACCTCAATTTTAGGGTTCAGGGTTGCTTTCCTTTTGTTAACCTTCACCAACCTCGCGCCTTGAGCTTTCAGCTGAACGATGAACCTTTTCAAGGCACAAATATTGCTTTATAAAAAATAGTGCTTATTGTTATAGCTGTTGCTGGCTTGAAACTTGAAACTAGAAATTTAATTTCTAATTTCGCCGTTCCGTGAACGGTTACTAATTTGTAATTAAGGAGATTAAAATGAAATGTTTGAAGACCCCCAATAGGCAAACCCAGCCTGCTATATGTAAAAATTGCAGGCGCAAATGTGAACTAGCCGGAAAACGGCGTGGCTACAAAAATATTAGGTCTTAGATATTAGATCCTCATCAAATTCTTCGCCCGCTGAATAATCTGTTATATCCTCCTGCCATCTGCGCCGCTCTTTCCAGTAACCGAATACCATGGCCAGTGCGGCACCGGCAGCCAGTCCTGCAAAGCCTGCAAAAATCCAATTGGGATAAGATAAATTTTCGCGGTCCTTATTCGGTTCAAGCTCTCTGCCACAATACCGGCATACAATGGCATCTTTTTTAACTCTTTCTTTGCAGTGGGGACATGTTTTACCTAACATGGAGATCTCCTTCGTATATAAATTATGCAGGAAAGACTGAAAAAGACGAAAATCATAATATACTCTCCTGCTCCTGCTCCTGCAATGCCAGTTTTTTTGCCTCTGCCTCAGATGGACGGACATAAATTGGTTTTAATGTCTTAAAATCATCAGGCCTTCTGTCTTTTTGCCACCTGAGCTCTGCCAGTATACCCACTGATGCAGCTCTCACATAGGCCATATGGGCCGGAACTATAACTGCCCGGTCACCCAATCCACCTACAAACACATCCTGATATAGCAAAAGACCGCCTCCGAGCAATAACACCCTTTGTCCATAAGGCACGAAGGCCGCCAACTCTTCCGGGAAAATGGCCTGATATGGACTTATCTTCTCTAACTCGCCGGAGCTTCTAATCTGATAGAGGGCTGTGTAAACCTGGGACTTCCTGGCGTCCAGTACCGGGCACACGACATCCCCTTCGCATGCGATAACATGACTCGCCAGTGCATCAAGTGTCGGAACACCGATCAGTGGTAGTCCTAAGGCAAAAGCCAGACCCTTTGCAGTGGAAAGGCCTATTCGAAGTCCGGTAAAACTACCCGGACCCAGGCTTACAGCAAGGAGATCAATGTCAGACCAGTCAGCTCCCAGCCTCTGCATCAACCATTTAATAATGACAATCAATCTTCGGGATTGGGTCTCCTTGCCGGCAAGGCCCACTTCCGCCATGGGCCGGCCGTCACGTATCAACGCCACCCCTCCCACATAATCAGATGTCTCGATAGACAAGGTAAGCACAGGCTGGCATTCCTCATTCTGTAGTTTACACTTTTTCAACATAGACGGATGCCAGCCGTCAGCCGTTAGCCATCACTCAATCACCAAATCACTCAATTTTTTAATCACCCTGAAGGGATGAATCCCAAAAGTCGAGCGATGTCATTGTAAAAAATTACCACCATCAGGGCCAGAAGAATAAAAATCCCGATTTGCTGGGCTATTGCTTTTTGCCGCATGGTAAGGGGACGCCTCGTGATGCCCTCTATTGCCAGAAAGGCCAGATGACCGCCGTCCAGTACAGGTATGGGGAGCAAATTCAGAAAACCTATATTTACGCTGAGAAGGGCCATAAAGTAGAAAAGGTTGAGCATGCCCAGTTCGGCCTGTTGTCCGGCCATCTGGGCAATCATTATAGGTCCGCCCAGGGTGGAAAGAGGAATTACACGCTCAAATAGTTTCACAATAACCTGTCCCGTGAGAACTATGAGTTCCCAGGTACGGGAAAATGCTTGCCCAATCGCAGTTAATGGATTTAATTTCTCAATCTCAAAGTCACCTGCTGCTGAAACCCCGATCATGGGCACCTTAACTTCTTCACCGAATATGTTTTTAAGCTCATAAATCTTTGGAATGATATCAACCGATATAATAGTCCGGCCCCGTTGTAATGTCAGGACAATAGTACTCCTGTCATTGGCCTTGATCGCCTCAGACACCTCTTCCCATCTATGTACTTCAAGCCCGTCTATAGCAACTATTCGATCTCCCGCCATCACTCCTGCCTCCTCGGCAGGAGAACCGGTTTGGACTTCGCCGATACTTGTTAAAATAATAGGTTTTCCATAAACCAGAAATATCACGAAAAAAATAAGCCAAGCGAAAATAAAATTAAAAATAGGTCCTGCAGCTACCACGAAGGCCCTCTGCCAGGCCGGTTTGTGTGAAAAAGACCATTGCCTTTCCTCTGGAGGTACTTCCTCGTCCGGTTGCTCACCCAGCATCTTTACAAATCCACCAAGAGGAAAAGCGGAAATGCAGTAATCCGTTGCTCCACGCATCACACCGCAGACCCTGGGTCCTATACCCACGGAAAACTTTAGGACCCTGATGCCGAATCCCCTGGCTACAATGAAGTGTCCAAACTCATGAACCAGTATTATGCCAGTAAGTACCAGTAAAAAGGACCAGACAGTGGTCATTTCGATTTCTCCAGTATAATCCCTTCAGCTCTCAGCCGTGCCAGGGCATCTGCCTTTAGCACATCATCAAGATGTCTAATATCCTCAACAGGAAAGGCTTCGACTACTTCTCGAACCACTTCCTGTATTGCAGTAAAACCCACGCGTCCCTGAAGAAATGCCTCTACGGCCACTTCGTTTGCCGCATTGAGGGCCGTGGTAGCAGTCCCTCCCTTCCTTGCCGCATCGTAAGCCAATCCAAGACATGGGAATTTCCCAAAATGTGGCTTCTCAAAGCTAAGAGGACCTGACTCAATCAAGTTAAGACTTGGAAGATCCAGTTCCAGACGCCCTGGCCAAGCCAAAGCATAGGCTATAGGCACCCTCATGTCCGGAATTCCCATCTGCGCCAATACAGAGCCGTCTATGAATTCCACCATGGAGTGTACGATGCTTTGAGGATGAACCACCACGTCTATCCGATCCACAGAAATGTCAAAAAGCCAGCGGGCCTCTATCACCTCAAGCCCCTTGTTCATCAAGGTAGCTGAATCCACCGATATTTTTGCACCCATGGACCATTTGGGGTGTCTTACAGCCTCCTCCGGTGTCACCTTGACAAACTCGTCTTTATTCCGGTCCTTGAATGGACCACCGGATGCAGTGAGTAGTATGCGCCTGACGTCTTCCTTGCGATGCCCCCTTAGACACTGAAAAATGGCAGAATGCTCGCTGTCTATAGGTATTAAGGCGGCCCCCTTTTCTCTTGCAAGAGATGTAACCAGAGAGCCGGCAGTCACAAGTGATTCCTTATTGGCAAGTGCAACGTCTTTCCCTGCCTCAAGAGCGGCAAGGGTCGGTATCAGCCCTGCCGCACCTACCATGGCTGACACAACAAGGTCTGCATCATCAACTGTTGCAACTGCTTTATATCCTTCCTTGCCGTAAAGGACCCTAGTATCGGCAAGTCCGGTCATAGATCTGACTTGATCAGCAAGCTCGGCAGTCATTACTGATACGATCTCAGGTCTGAATTGCCTTATCTGCTCTGCAAGAAGTTCGACGTTTTTCCCGGCAGCAAGGCCATTCACTGAAAACCGCCCTTTGGAGCGTCTTACAACATCAAGGACTTTTGTCCCAATGGATCCAGTAGATCCCAACAAAGATATGTGCCTGGTTTCTTTCATCTAATCAAAATTCCTTCTATTCTGCACAAGGAAAGGATCCAATACAGGAAAGGAGATGCCAACAGCACCGCATCTAACCTGTCTAAGATACCTCCATGCCCGGGAAGTATGCTACCCGAATCTTTGACACCGGCAGAACGTTTGACCATTGATTCGGCCAAATCCCCCACCTGACCAACTACTCCAATGACCAACGCCAGGGGCACCAAGACCCTTGGGTCAGTTTCCTTTAAAAACACAAACCAGAGAAAAAAGGCCGCTATGGCATTTAAAATCAGCCCTCCGGCAGCTCCCTCAACTGTCTTTCCCCCGCTCACATTAGGGCATAACTTGTGTCTTCCAATACCTTTGCCTACATAATAGGCCCCGGCATCACCACAAAAGACCGTTACCAGAAGAAACATGACCCACTCCTTCCCCATGGGCAGGTAACGCAAGAGCCCCAAATGGGCCGCGCATACACCTACATATGCTATTCCCATGAAAAATGTTGCCCAATTCCATAAGACATTGGACCACCTACTGTATGAAACAAGAAACAGTAAAGCACTTCCAAACAAAGCCATGTAAACAGCAGGAACTATAAATTCGGGATTGCCCCACAACAAGACAGAAAACAAGGGAAACAGCCCGAGCATAACTCCAAAGCACTGTATTACCCCGCGCCCTGGAAAACAAATTTTAAAGTACTCGTACAAACAAAAAGCCGTTGCTCCCAGGAGCACCAAGTCAAAAGGCCTCCTACCGCCCCACCAGAGCACTATGAAAAGTAAAGGGCCCAGGGCCGCCGCAGTTAAAAGCCTTTGGCGATGCATGATTCGGAATGCTGTTCGTTGGTCAACCCAAAACGACGTTCTCTTTTCTGATAATCGAAAAGGGCCTTCAAGAGCTCATCTTTGTCAAAATCCGGCCAAAGAGCAGGAGTGATATAAAACTCTGAATATGCTGTCTGAAAAAGGAGGAAGTTGCTGAGCCTGTTTTCTCCGCTTGTGCGAATAAGGAGATCAGGATCAGAAAGTCCGGCTGTATCAAGGTTTGAAGCGAACATGTCTTCGTCTATATCTTCGGGGTTCAGGGTTCCTGAAAGACATTCGTGCGCAAGACGTCTGGCTGCCCCTACTATCTCTGCCCTGCCTCCATAGCTCAGGGCGAGGTTAAGAATCATAGCGGTATTGGAAGAAGTCCTATCAATGGTATCCAGTAGACAGGTCCTGACCCGTTCAGGAAGGCGTTCGATTTGTCCAATGGCCCGAAGCGAAATCTGATTCCCGAGCATCTCATCAAGCTCGCTCTTCAGATAATCATACAAGAGATCCATTAAGGTACTCACTTCTGCCTTGGGCCGACCCCAATTTTCCTGTGAAAATGCGTACAAGGTCAAAACCGGTATATTTAACTCTCTACATAGACGGACTGTAGAACGTACGGCCTTTACCCCTTGTCTGTGGCCCATAATCCTGGGGAGTGCTCGACGCTTGGCCCATCTGCCGTTACCGTCCATAATGATGGCAACGTGTCTTGGTAGACGAATGAGGTCTGAAGGCTTGGCCATTCTTTTTATCAAAACTCCAGTATCTCTTTCTCCTTATCGGCAATAATCTCTTCTACCTTTTTGATATGATCGTCAGTTACCTTCTGGACATCATCCTGGAGCTTGAAGAGATCATCCTCTGAGATCTCCTTTGCTTTTTTCTGGCCCTTCAGACGTTCAATGGCATCCCTTCGCACATTCCGTATTGCCACCCTGCAGTCTTCAGCCATCTTTTTTACCAGTTTTACCAATTCCTTTCTGCGTTCCTCTGTCAAGGGTGGTACATTCACCCTGATGATCTTGCCGTCATTGCTGGGGGTGAGGCCAAGGTCGGACTTAAGAATGGCCTTTTCAATATTTACCAGGATCTTGATATCCCAAGGCTGTATGGTCAAGAGGCGACTCTCCGGTATAGCAACAGAAGCTACCTGATTAAGGGGCATAAAAGTTCCATAGTAATCGACATTAATCCCTTCCAGTAAAGCAGCAGAAGCCCTTCCGGTTCGTACGCGAGAAAGGTCCCTTTCAAAGGCACCAATCGCCTTGTCCATATTACCGCCCGCCTCTTTAATCACTGTTTTTTTCATTTTTTGTCACCTCTCCAACCAGTGTACCAACCTTCTCGCCTTTCACGGCTCGTTCTATATTGCCAGGGATCTGCATGTTAAACACAACCACCGGAAGACCTGCGTCCTGGGCCAGAGATATGGCAGCAGCATCCATGACCTTAAGACCCTTTTCAAGGACATCCTGATAGGTCAGGTGATCATACTTCTTCGCGTCAGGAGCGACCTTTGGGTCCTTGTCGTAGACACCGTCCACCCTTGTGGCTTTGAAAAGGACCTCTGCATTTATCTCAAGGGCCCTGAGGGCCGCTGCGGTATCAGTAGTGAAAAAGGGATTTCCCGTACCTGCGGCAAATATGACTACCCTACCCTTCATCAAATGACGGAGTGCCCTTCCCCTTATGAATGGCTCTGCAATTCGCCCTATCTCTATGGCTGAGAGCACCCTCACATGGACCCCGTGCCTGTTTAAGGCATCCTGAAGGGCCAGGGAATTCATAACCGTGGCAAGCATGCCCATCTGATCGGCGGCTGTCCTGTCCATTCCCTGGGCGGAACCGGCAATCCCCCTGAAGATATTTCCTCCTCCAACAACCAATCCGACTTCCACACCCTGTCTATGGACCTGAGCAATTTCACGGGCAAGGACATCCATGACTGCTGGAGATATCCCATAGGGCACATCCCCCAACAGGGCCTCACCGCTGAGTTTCAGCAAAATGCGTTTATAGCCCGGTGATCCTTGTGTGGTTTTAGCCATTATTCCGCTTCTACCCCGACTTGGAACCGCACAAAGCGCCTGACACTGATATTCTCACCCATCTTGGCAATCAGCTCATTTAAAAGATCCTGGATAGTTACGTCAGGGTCCTTCACGAAAGGCTGCTCAAGCAGGCATACTTCCTTATAGAATTTTTCAATACGACCATTAATGATTTTTTCAATTATGTTATCCGGCTTGCCGGACTCCTCCGCCTGTTTACGCAATATCTCCTTCTCCTTCTCTATAAGCTCAGAAGGAGTATCTTCCTGTTTTATGCAAACAGGATCGGTGGCTGCAATATGCATGGCCACGTCTCTGGCAAACTGGATAAACTGATCAGTCTTTGCCACGAAATCCGTCTCACAATTGACCTCGACCATAACACCAAGCTTGTTACCGGCATGAATATAACTCTGGACAGCGCCTTCAGAAGTTGACCGCCCTGCCCTCTTGGCGGCAACGGAAAGCCCCTTCTGACGCAGCCAGTCAACGCTTTTCCCCATATCTCCATCGCACTCCTGAAGGGCCTTCTTGCAATCCATCATACCTGCCTTGGTCCGTTCCCTGAGTTCTTTGACCATTGCAGCAGTGACCTGTGTCATTATATTAATCCTCCAAATTAATTCTGATTCCGCGTTGCAAAAGAGCTGAAAGCCTGAAGCTGAAAGGGGCTAATTGCAATAGCACTTTGAACTTTTACCTTTGAGCTTTGAGCTATTATCAAGCACCTGCCTTAGAACCGGCATCCTTGCCTGCAGCGACTTCAGGGGCAACGACTTCACTGACAACAGTAGATTCAACAGCAACGGCTTCACTGACAGCAACTTCAGCCACGGCTACTTCCACCTCACTTGTGGTATCATCACCTGTGGTATCCTCACCCGCCATTTCCTCTTCAATTTCTTTGTCGGTAGCTGCCTGCTGGGCCTCGGCAAACCTTTCCTTGCCTTCCAGAGATGCATTTGCCATCAAAGATGAGATAAGGCGTATGGCCCGAATGGCATCATCGTTTCCCGGAATAATGTAATCTATACCGTCAGGATCACAGTTGGTATCAACTATTGCAACCACCGGAATTCCGAGCTTGTTAGCTTCCTTTACTGCGATCTGCTCATTCCTTGAATCCACAATGAAAACAGCGGCAGGCAGCGAGCCCATATCCTTTATTCCGCCAAGGTTGCGATCCAGCTTCTGACGCAACCTGTCCATACGAAGAATTTCTTTCTTGGGAAAACGCTCGATAGTGCCGTCTCCAAACATGGTTTCAAGACGTTTAAGACGATCAATACCCTTCTGGATGGTCTGGAAATTTGTGAGCATCCCACCCAACCAACGGCTGTTTACAAAGGGCATTCCGCATCGGTTGGCTTCCTCAACTATGGAATCCTGGGCCTGTTTCTTGGTACCAACGAAAAGTAACTTCCCCCCCTGGGCAACCGTCTCTATCACAAACTCATAGGCAACCCTGAAAAGCTTTACTGTCTTCTGGAGATCTATAATATAGATTCCGTTTCTGGCGCCGAAGATGTAAGGCTTCATCTTGGGATTCCATCGTCTGGTCTGATGCCCAAAGTGGACACCTGCTTCAAGCAACTGTTTCATTGTAACGTAAGCCATAGTTTCTCCTTGCAATAAATGTGGTTTTTTCCTCCGTCCAGCCACAAAAATACCCTTCCACCACCTGACAACACAGACGGCACCACCGAGTCTCACTGAACGTGCATTATAAACAGTAAAATCGGCTCTATTTACCATTTAAGTATTGATTTAGCAAGCTACTCTTATTACTAAATTAAGCAATTAGCCTTTATTAATTTAATGATTATAGGCCTGCTGCCCTGACAAGCAGGATGTTGTGCTATTACAAACTTTCACCTGTTGGGTGTTATTTCTAATTAGTTTAATGCCTTGATTTTTTCAAAGCTAAACGCTAATTGCTAACAGCTAATTGCTCAACTTAGATTCATAGAATAGAGGAGTATTGATGGAATTGCAAAGGGAGCAATGGAAAAGCCAGCTCGGTTTTGTATTTGCCGCTGTGGGCTCTGCAGTGGGTCTCGGGAATATCTGGAGATTCAGTTATATGGCCTACAGTCACGGAGGAGGCGCATTCCTTATTCCATACATCATTGCCCTTTTGTCAGCAGGGATACCTTTATTGATACTGGAATTTGCCCTTGGACATGAACGAATGGGTTCGGCACCCCTTGCATTTGCAAAGATAAACAAAAAATGGGAATGGCTTGGCTGGTGGGCCGTCATTTTTGTGATGTTCGGTATTGTTCTTTACTATTCAGTTATTATTGCATGGTGCCTGAACTTCTTTTTCCTCTCTTTCTATTTTGGTTGGGGAGATGACCCCAATGCCTTTTTCTTCAATGAATTCCTCGCAGTAAGCAAATCTCCTTCCGAGATAGGTCACATCAGGACTCCTATCCTTATAGCACTCTCTGTTGTCTGGTTAATAAACTGGGGCATTGTTTTCAGGGGTGTCCGGCGCGGGATAGAATGCATAAATAAAATATTCATGCCCTTACTCTTTTTTTTAACTGCGGTCCTTGTCTTGTGGTCAATTTCGCTCGATGGTTCCATGAACGGCCTAAGAGCATATCTTGAGCCTGATTTTTCAAAATTATCCGATCCAACTGTCTGGATAGACGCATACAGCCAGATCTTTTTTACTCTGAGTCTGGGTTTTGGCATTATGATAGCTTACGCAAGTTATCTGCCAGGAAAGGCCAACATAACAAAGAACGCAATATTAACCGTATTCATAAACAGCGGTTACTCCCTTTTTGCAGGCATTGCCGTGTTTTCTGTCCTGGGTTTTATGGCCACATCGCAGGGAAAACCCATATCAGAAGTTGTTTCTCAAAGCATAGGCCTTGCCTTTGTTGTATATCCAGAGGCCGTAAGCCTTATTCCCGGAGGGAACATCTTCGGTGCAATCTTTTTTCTCTGCCTTGTTGTAGCAGGGCTTTCCTCATCAATATCAATAGTAGAGGCCTTTATTTCCGCAACGGTTGACAAGTTTGGCTTCAGAAGAAAACCTCTCATAACTCTGGTAACAATCCTGGGCTTTTTTGGCTCGATAATCTTTACTACCCAGGCTGGCCTGCTCTGGTTAGATATCGCAGATCATTTTATTACTCATTATGGACTTATAGTCGTAGGTATTGCTGAATGTCTTCTTGCCGGCTGGCTCTTCAATATCAAGGTCCTCAGAAAACATATCAACTCTATTTCTTCTATAAAATTGGGCAATTGGTGGGATATTATAATTAAATACTTTGTTCCCTTTGTGCTGGGAGTCATCCTCATTGGAGAACTCTGCGCTGAGATCAAACAACCTTACGGAGGCTATTCCTGGACCGCGCTTATCCTGATCGGATGGAACTGGATATTGCTGACAGTAGTTGCCGCCTTTGTATTTGCCAGACGACCTTGGAAAACCGTGTATTATAAAATGAAAGGAAGAAGTTCCAAAGATGGAGGTAATATTTGACCCAGATTCCCCTTGCTGAGCGACTCAGGCCAAAAGACCTCGATGAATTCGTAGGTCAGGGCCACCTTCTGAACCAGGACAAGATCCTGAACACCCTATTAGACCGGGGGACTATCCCTTCGCTGATCCTATGGGGACCGCCAGGATGCGGGAAGACCACTCTTGCAAGAATTTTTGCGCGAAGGGTAGAAGCCAACTTCGTTTCCTTCTCTGCAGTCCTTTCTGGCGTAAAGGAACTCAGGGTCGTCATAAATGACGCAAAAGAAAACACCAAATACAACGGACCACATACCATCTTGTTTGTTGACGAGATACACCGTTTTAACAAGGCCCAGCAGGATGCATTTCTCCCCCACGTTGAGAGCGGCCTTATTACCCTGATCGGCGCCACTACGGAGAACCCATCCTTTGAAATTATACCCCCATTGCTTTCAAGATGCAGGGTCTTAGTCCTCAACCCCTTAGACAAAAAAGCCCTTGATGTGATTTTAAACAGGGCGCTTACCGACATTGAAAGGGGCCTGGGAAAGCTTGAGCTTTCCATTGAATCCGAGGCGACAAAGTGCCTGATCCAGCGTTCGGATGGTGACGGCAGGACCCTGCTTAACAACCTTGAGATTGCGGCAGAACTCGCTGTAGCTGCCAGACCTGAAGGTAAAGGGGCAAACATTACAATAGCCCTTATAGAGGAAGCCATTCAGCAGAAGGCCCTGCGCTACGACAAATCCGGGGAGGAACACTACAACCTTATATCTGCATTCCATAAAAGCCTCAGGGGCAGTGACCCTGACGCAGCCCTCTACTGGATGGCACGGATGCTGACCGCAGGAGAGGACCCCCATTATATTGCTCGACGGATGGTCCGCTTTGCCTCAGAAGATGTGGGAAACGCAGACCCCCATGCACTGTCTCTTGCAATCGATGCCTTGAAGACTTACGATTTCCTTGGGCCTCCGGAAGGAGAACTGGCCCTGGCCCAGGCAGCAGTTTACCTCGCCACAGCACCTAAGAGTAACGCGGTCTATGTGGCCTTTGGAGAATCTCAGGCTGACGCCAGAAAATTCGGCACATTGCCTGTTCCAATGCACATCAGAAACGCCCCCACGAAACTTATGAAAGAAATCGGATATGGAAAGGATTACCGCTATGCCCACGACTATCCTGAGGCCCTGGTAGACCAGGGATACTTCCCCTCTGAACTCCGGGAGCGTATCTACTACAGGCCGACAAATCGGGGACATGAATGTGTCATCAAGGAACGATTAGATAAATGGAGAAAGATATTGGCACAGAGGCGGACCCATAAGGGTCTTTGAGGCCTTGCGTTCTTTATACCTAATATCTTTTATCTCGCCCGTTCGCTCCGCGCACTGAAGCGCGCAGAGCACGAACGTCCCCTTGTCCCATTGTTCTTCAGAGGATTTATGTGAGAAATATCACCTTTTACGTCCGAATAATGGGTAATATATCACATAAATGGCCGGAAAAGCTTGACGAAGCCGTTCATATGTGCCATGATATATTGGCATGGATAGAGACATATACAAGAAATTGCGGACATGGAAGGCTTCTTCCAGGCGAAAGCCGCTTCTTCTGCAGGGTGCGAGGCAAACGGGAAAAACCTTCATCCTCAAGGAATTTGGCCTAAGGGAATACCGAAACACTGCCTACTGCAACTTCGAGGAAAACCCCTCCCTTGGCCGGTTTTTTCAGAGGGATCTGAATCCGAAGCGAATCCTCGCAGAACTCTCCATCTATATGAATCTGGAAATTCAGCCAGGAATCGACTTGATTATATTTGACGAAATCCAGGTTTCAAATCAGGCCCTGAATTCGCTGAAATATTTCGCTGAGCAGAAAAACAATATCCACATTGCCGCGGCAGGCTCCCTCCTTGGCGTCAAGATGTCTGTGCCCGGATCCTTTCCAGTGGGTAAGGTGAATTTTTTCTATCTTCATCCCATGACGTTTTTTGAATTTCTCGATGCTATGGGGGAATCCAGATACAGAGATCTGCTTGAAGATATTGAAACTCCCACGCCGCTGGCCGAGGCATTTCATTCACATCTGGTGGATCTGCTTCGTTTCTATTATTTTGTCGGGGGCATGCCGGAAGCCGTAAAGCATTTCGCCGATCAAGGGAATGCCTTAGAAATCAGAGAGATCCAACAGGAAATCATCAAATCCTATGTTTACGATTTTGCCAAACACGCCCCTGCCACTGACATTCCCAAACTCACTCTCATTTGGGATTCCATCCCAAAGCATCTGGCTAAGGAAAACAAAAAATTCGTTTTTTCTGCGGTTAAGAAAGGAGCCCGAGCGCGTGAATACGAAAATGCCCTGACCTGGCTAACTGATGCAGGCCTGATATATCGGGCAAACGCAGTTCAAACCGTCCGACATCCCCTCAAGCATTATGCTGAGAGCAGTTGTTTCAAGGCCTATGCCTTGGACGTGGGGTTGTTGGGGGCCATGGCCGGATCGCCTGTTGAACTGTTGGCCCAGGGAAAGCGCCTTTTCAGCGAATATGAGGGTGCCTTTGTGGAGAATTATGTGGCCCAGCAACTGGTATCTCATTTTCAGCAGCCCCTCTATTACTGGCGGAGCAAGGGCGGCAAAGCCGAACTCAACTTTCTCTGTGAATTTGCAGCTAACATTTGTCCGCTGGAGGTCAAAACAGGGATTAATCCAAAGAGCAAGAGTCTGAAGTCTTATGATTTGCAGTTCAAACCGGACCGGTTGGCGAGGGCCAATCTTCTCAATCTAAAGTATGACGGGAAAATCCTCAACCTGCCGCTCTACGCCATATCACTGCTTCCAACGTTTATCGGCGGCCCGGCATGAAATAGGCCAGAGAGCGCCTGCGTACCTTCCTCACAAGACTGAAGAACTCAAAGAGGTTCAAAAGTACCCATAAGTTCATTCAGAAATGGCGTCCCCTGGAGCCTGGCCCTGGCCCAGGCAGCGGTTTACCTCGCCACAGCACCCAAGAGTAACGCGGTCTATGTGGCCTTTGGAGAATCTCAGGCTGACGTCAGAAAATTCGGCACACTGCCTGTTCCAATGCACATCAGAAACGCCCCCACGAAACTCATGAAGGAAATCGGATATGGAAAGGATTACCGCTATGCCCACGACTATCCTGAGGCCCTGGTAGACCAAGGATACTTCCCTTCTGAACTCCGGGAGCGTATTTACTACAGGCCTACAAATCGGGGACATGAATGTGTCATCAAGGAACGATTAGATAAATGGAGAGTAACTATTCAGGTGGATAGACTGAAGGTAGAAGGCTAATAGGGACAAAGCATGCGTGATTATACAAAACTACGGGCATTTGAGTTGGCTGACGAGATTGCAATATTAGTTTAGAGGCTTCATCTCTGTTCGATCGTTGCGAGATGGTTGAAATACTTCAGCCTTCAGTCTTCAGCCTTTAATCTGAATACTTCACCGCTCACAGGAATTGACCCGCATCTGCTCATGAGAATTGCCCCTCCG
>CAZYEJ010000046.1:0-18987 GCA_964646435.1 uncultured Thermodesulfobacteriaceae bacterium | reverse complement strand
AGAAGACGGCAAAAAAGACATTAATTTGTTCAAGTTATTTATTGTACGTTCCTAAGTGGCACAAAAAAGTTTAGAATACCTTAACAGTGAAAAAGCATGAAGGCCAAATTTC
Source organism: uncultured Thermodesulfobacteriaceae bacterium (assembly GCA_964646435.1). GTDB lineage: Bacteria > Desulfobacterota > Dissulfuribacteria > Dissulfuribacterales > UBA3076 > UBA3076. Next base: position 18,875 of record CAZYEJ010000046.1, on the reverse strand, counting down.
TAATTTCTAAAAGATATAATCCATGAAGATAGGAATAGTCGGAATATCAGGTTCTGGTAAGACCACTATATTTAACGCCATCACAGGAAGCGTTGCAGAGGTCTCTGCCTACCAAAAAAGCAAAAAAGACCCAAACCTGGCAATAGTCAGGGTGCCGGACAGCCGTTTGGATAGACTCTCATCCATGTACAACCCCAAAAAGACCACCTATGCCCGGGTGCAGTATGTGGATATAGGTGGGACTGTCTCTTCCGGAGAGGGTATGGAGTCTTCAATGGATGAACTCCTTAAACTTCTTCATCCTGTGGATGCCCTGGTTCATGTGGTTCGAAACTTCGATCGGTCCGGCGAGCTTCCCAGACCGCAGAAGGATCTGGAAGCCTTGGAGTCCGAGCTTATTCTCACAGATCTTATCATCCTGGAAAAAAAGATTGAGAGATTGGAAAAGGAGATTACTAAAGCCAGGAAAGGAAATCCCGAGGAACTGGAACTCCTTAAAAAGGCCAGAGAGATTCTGGAAAGGGGAGAGGCCTTAAGGGGATATCCAAAGATAGCTCAATCCCCGATTCTTAAAGGCTATGCCCCTCTCTCGGCAAAACCCTGTATTGTGGTCCTTAACACCGGAGATGATGTAGAGCTTGGTACTACAGAGCTGCATGTTCCCGATGCCGTTGTCCTTGTAGAACTTAAAGGAAGGCTTGAGATGGAACTTGCCCAGCTCTTACCTGAGGAAGCAGAACTCTTCAGAAAAGATATGGGCCTTGAAGAACCCGCCACTTTCCGTTTAATCAAAGAATCTTATCAGCTCCTTGGCCTCATTTCTCTCTTTACTGTGGGAAAAGATGAGGTCCGTGCCTGGCCAATCCGGCAAAACACCCCTGCTCAGCGGGCTGCCGGGGCTATCCATTCCGACATGGAAAAGGGCTTTATCAGGGCAGAGGTAGTATCTTACTACGATCTCATGGCCTGCGGCAATCATTCCGCTGCCCAGAAGGCAGGTAAGGTGAGGCTTGAAGGCAAAAACTACCTTGTGCAGGATGGCGATATCGTAGATATACGCTTTAATGTGTAGTGGGGATTGAGAGATTTAGAGATTATAATCAATAGAGTACCTCCAATGCCTTTTGCTTTGTGCACGTTCTTTAGTTGTCCAAAATCCTTATAACAAATGATTTTGATAAGGACTGGTAGAGAGCAAAGAGCAATTACAATTCGTTCATGACAGGATGCAGAGGCAGTTCTGGGTGCCATAGAACGTGAAAGGCGTCGGCATCCATTGAGACTGCCAATCGTGGGTTGGCATTTTTCGGCAAATCGATTCCGGATGATCCTGAGCTGGCGGAGAGAAAACGAGAGCAGTTGATGAATGAAATCAACTCTCAATATGGTTCAAAGATTTGGGACACTGAAGGAGAAAAAAGGTGCCATCCCTACATAGGATTTTAATATGTGATGAAGAGGAAAGGATAAGGAAGTCCCTGGGTGGCCTGCTTGAAGACCAGGGCTATGATGTAGCAACCGCCACGAGCAGCTCAAAATGCTTGGAAATGGTGGCCGCTCAAGACTTTGACCTGGTGATCCTGGATATTATCATGCCGGATATGGACGGAATCGAGGTATTGGACAGGATAAAAAAGATGGGCAAAGATACGGAAGCCATCATGATTACCGGCTATGCTGATAAAGAGAAGGCTATCGCTACCTTTCGGCTCCATCCCTATGATTTTATTGAGGAACCATTTGAAACCAAAGCGATATTAAACATGGTCTCACACTGCCTGAGCAAACTGGACCTTGAAAAGGACCTTGAAAAGAAAGGCCGGGAGCTCAAGGAATCAGAGAAAAAATATCGAAGGATATTCGACGAATCCAAAGATATGATTTACATCACCACACGGGAAGGAAAATTTGCTGACGTCAATCAGGCCGGGGTTGACCTCTTGGGATATGCCGGCAGGCAAGAGATCCTAAATTTGGAATCGGCAGAGGCCCTATATTATGACCACGCTGACAGGAAGCGGTTTCAGGAAAGGATAGAACAGCACGACTTTGTCAAAGATTACCCGATCGAGTTCAAAAAGAAAGACGGGACCAGAATCGACGTCTTAGTCACGTCAAATATAAGAAGAGACAAAAAAAGGAACGTGCTCAGTTATGAGGGGATCATACGAGACGTAACTGAGACAAAAAAGCTGATGAGAGCTATCCGGGAGGCAAAGGAGGAATGGGAGGAGACATTTAACGCCATTGAAGATGCTATTTTTCTGGTGGACAGGACCTATACCATTCAAAAAACGAATAAAGGTCTGGCCAAATTGGTAGGAAAAGACCTAACCGATATTATCGGCCAGAAATGTTATAAACTTCTCCACGGCATGGACCACGTGCCAAAATTTTGTCCCCGTCCTCTGGTAGTCAAAACCCGCTCTTCTCACAGCGGTGAGCTATGGGAGCCTCACCTGAATCGGCATCTGCAGATCTATTATTATCCTATCATTGGCGCCAAGAAGGGGGTTCGAGAAGTTATTCACGTGATGAGGGATATCACAGAAAAACAAAAGACCCGTCAGCAGATCGAATATCTGGCCAGTCTTGTTCACCACTCCCAGGATGCCATTATCAGCACAGACCTCAACTGTCGGATCACCAGTTGGAATGAGGCAGCCGAGAGGATCTTTGGCTATGATGAAAAAGAGGCAGTGGGGAATTACATGGATATAATTGTTCCGGAGGGACAAAGAAGGGAATGTCATAGCTTTGTTGAGAAAATTGGTGAGAGATGGGGGGCTGAACACCACGAAACAACAAGAAAGACAAAAGATGGTAAGTCTATAGATATGGACCTGACACTTTCTCCGATCAAGGACCGTAAGGGAGATATAGTCGGCGTCTCTTTTATAGCAAGAGATGTTACTTATCAGAAACAGCTTGAAGCCAAGCTCGTTCAGGCCAAGAAGATGGAATCCATAGGCACACTGGCCGGCGGGGTAGCCCATGACTTTAATAATCTGCTTATGGGTATTCAGGGTTATGCCTCTCTGATGCTCATGAATCTTGATACCTCACACCCACATTATGATATGCTAAAGAAGGTCGAGCAGCAAATTATCAGTGGCGCAGGCCTGACCAGACAGCTCCTCGGATTTGCACGGGGGGGAAAATATGAGTCCAAGCTGACCAATCCTAATATGCTGGTCGAAAGGTCATCCGATATATTTGGTCGAACCCAAAAAGAGATTGTTATGCATACGAAACTCGAAAAAAATGCGTGGACGGTTAAGGTGGATCAAGGCCAGATAGAGCAAACCCTCTTGAATCTTTACGTCAATGCCAGGCATGCCATGCCTGGCGGGGGAGATCTCTTCCTTGCAACAAGTAATGTTACACTGGATAAGTCTTACTTGAAACCCTACGATCTGAAACCCGGCAGGTATGTCAAAATCTCAGTTACTGATACCGGCGTGGGGATGGATGAAAAGACACAGCAGCGGATCTTTGATCCGTTCTTCACTACCAAGGAGATGGGGAGAGGTACAGGCTTGGGTCTGGCCTCGGTTTATGGGATTGTCAAGAACCACAAGGGAATCATTAACGTTTACAGTGAAATAGGTCATGGAACAACCTTTCAAATCTATCTGCCTGTCTCAGACAAGAAGCCAATTAAAGAGACAGAGCTTTCTGCGGAAGTGCTAAAAGGGAAAGAGTCCGTACTTTTTGTAGACGATGAGGACAGGATCCTTGATGCTGGCAAGGAGATACTCGCGGCGTTGGGCTACAAGGTCATGGTGGCTGGCAGCGGGAAACAGGCTATAGAGATTTTTAAGGAGGACCATGACGAAATTGATATGGTGATCCTTGACATGATCATGCCAGATATGGGTGGAGGAGAGGTCTATGATAGGATCAAAGCAATCTCTCCTAATGTCAAGGTGCTACTTTCAAGCGGCTACAGCATAAAGGGCCAGGCCGAGAAGATACTCAAACGTGGCTGTGACGGCTTTATTCAAAAACCGTTTAATATAAAGGATCTGTCCAAGAAGATAAGGAAGATTTTAGACAACAAACCTAAAAAATAGGTGAACGCTCACAGTTCGGTGGGTTCTGGTAAAACGGGCGTTGTAATCCCATGAAAGGCTGAAGTATTTCAACCATCTCGCAACGATCGAATAGAGATGAATCCTCTAAACTAATACTGCAATCTCGTCAGCCGACTCAAATGCCAGTAGTTTTGTGTGATCAGGCATGATTTGTTCCTATTAGCCTTCTACTTTCAGTCTATTCACCTGAATATTTACAAAAAATAATTGAATATGGTTTGACACAATATTTTATGTGAGAAGCAAGTTGAAAAAACGACTATCTAATTTGACATAATCAGAATAATATGGGATGTAAAATGAGAGGCGGGCGGAAATGGAAAAGGCATGGGGATAAAACGATGGGAGCATATGTCATATCCCCCTTAGAGGATATTGGGGCCTGTCTCTGCGTGCAACGCATAGGCAGGTGTGGCGGTTGGCCTGAGAGCTGACTCGCAAGGTGAACGAAAGAAAGGAGTGAGCAGTATGAAAGCATTAGTAGTCTATTCAACCAAGACAAAGAACACGTTGAAATTAGCTGAAGCACTGTATGATACGATTCGTTATCGTAAAGAACTGAAATCAATCACTGATAAGCCGGATCCTGATGACTATGATTTTATTGCCGTGGGATTTTGGGTCAAAGACGGTAAGCCGGATCCTGCCACCATGGAATTCCTTCCCCAAATCCGGGATGGTAAAGAGGTGTTTTTGTTTGCTACCCATGCCTCGGCAAGAGATTCCAAGCCTATCAGAAATGCCATGAAAATTGCTAAGGAGCTGGCTAACAAAGGGCGTATCCTCGGGACATTCGGTTGCCAGGGGGAGGTTCCCGCTGAGATGATAGAAAAAATTGCCGCCCAGGACAAAAAGCCGGCTTGGCTTGCTGATGCACCGGCAGCAAAAGGACATCCTGACGAGAAAGATATCGCTGAGCTTGTCCATCTCTTTAATACTGTTTGCATTTGAACTGAGCTTACCATAAACGCAAACATTAAAGATTCTCGGCCTAAACGAGGGAAGAGGAAAGGAGCTTTTCTCTTCCCCTTTTTTGTTGCAAGCTTCATTGGTTAGAGCAATGATCGGGACTGACAGCACAATAGTAGCTGCCAGTCAACCTCTTATTTATTGTACGTTCCTTATTGGATCATTAATCAGCTTGCGAGTTGTCTCGCAAGCCTTTCCGAATTTGCAACGCAGTCATTGAGACTCACACCCCCAAGCCAATTACATCTGATATAGAGTCCGGGATAAGACCTCAGGGTGGAATTGATTTCAGAATCAAGGGCCTGGTGTCCTTTTTCGTATTGTGGAATGGCCTCCTCCCACCGGAAGATCTTTACAAATTCAGGGGTACCCTTTAACCCGACAAGCTCTGAAAACTCTTTTACGACCAGGTCCAGGAGAGATGAGTCAGGAAGTCTGGCCAGGTCCGGGGCCCTTGCGCCACCTACCAGGGTCCTTGTCAGTTGATAGCCCTCAGGGGCCCTGTTGGGGAAAATAGCCGAATCCCAGAGAGACCCAAGGATCGAGCGCCTCTCATTACCCGGGGCAAGAAACCCGAATCCATTCATGGGATTCTCAGTGGTTCCCTGCTTAATGCCCATACACACAATACTTACAGGGGGATAATTTATTTTCACTGCAAGTTTTACAATGTCAGGGACGGTTTCCTTAAGGACTTCTGAAACCGCCTTAACAGGACATGCCAGCACCACATGGCTGGCCTCAAATTCTTCCCCGTCTTTTAAAAAAACATGCCAGCCGGTATTCTGCTTTGAAATAGATGCTACGGAAGAATTAAGCCGTACTGCAGAATCTAGAACCCGGACAAGGGCATCTACGAACTCATTGATGCCGGTAGTAAAGGAAGTAAGAACACCTCCAGGACCGGCACCAGGCCCCTTTTTCCCTTTTTTCCTTGCATCTCTCTGAAGCCGAATCATGGCCCTGATCAAGCTGCCGTAGTCACGCTCAAGTTCGTGAATCCTGGGGAAGCAGCTCCGAAGAGACAGTCGTTCCGGGTCTCCGGCATAAATCCCTGTAGCCATAGGATCTATAAGGTATTCAAAGGCCTCCCTGCCAAGGCGTCTTCTTGCGAAATCAGCCAGGGATTCGTCCTTGGAGAGATCACCTTTTGACACAAAGACCTCGGCCAGGACCCTCAATCGTCCGGGCAGAGAGAGTATTCTCGATGTTAAGAACTGCGCGGGTGATGCAGGTAGTTGAATCAAATGCCCGTTCTTTATCACAAAACGGCGATTGGCTGCGTCATTGCTCCTCATGGGTTCAAGTCCGAGCCTGGCGGCAAGGGCAAGGGTTGAAGGTTTGTTGTCAAGGACACCGTTTACGCCCTTTTCGCATACAAAACCATCTTCTTTTATGGTCCACGCCTTGCCTCCGGCCCTGGCTTCCGCTTCAAGCACCAGGACTTCCCACCCTGGCCTGAGTTCCTTGAGAAACCAAGCAAGGGAAAGACCTGACAAGCCACCTCCAGCTATTATTACTTTAGCCATCCTGCCTCTTTAAGACCCTGCTCCACCAGATTGGAAAGAGCACTGATAAACAAAGGCCTGTCATTAAGGGAAGGCGTGCGGACAAGGTTTACTCCCTTTTCGGCCATCATCTCTGCGTAAAGCATGTCTATTTCGTAAAGAGTCTCCACATGATCCGACACAAAACTTATAGGAAGGACCAAAAGGCTATTAAAACCCTTTTCCGCAAGCTCATTCAGCAAAACATCGGTCCCAGGCTCAAGCCACTCTACAGGACCGCTCCTGCTTTGATAGCATAGATGCCCCTTAATGCCGGTCAGTTTCTCAAGGACCATAATAGTACGATAAAGGTGCTCCACATAGGGATCACCTTCCTCCACCATGCTTTTTGGCAGGCTATGGGCGCTGTACACCAGGGCAAAATTCTGTTTGTCTTTTACCTTTTTCAGACCCTCTTGCACAATATCCGCCAGGGCAGCGACATAGCCCGGATGATCCGGGAAACTGTCTATGACAAGGGTCTCAAGCCCAAGTTTTTCTGCGCATTTTTTAAACTCCCCTATGGAAGAACCACTGGTGGCCCGGCTATAGTGTGGATAAAGAGAAAGCCCCAGTACCTTAGAGATACCACTGCCTTTCATATTATGTAAGACATCCGGGGTCCGGGGGTTCCAGTATCTCATTCCTGTAAGGCAAAATACCTTTTTCTGCAATTTATTATTAAGCAATTGTTCAACTGCCTTGGCCTGTGCTCTGGTTGTTGCGGCAAGCGGACTCATGCCCCCGATCTTTGCGTATGCAGCCCGGCTCTTCGGGGCCCGCCGCATGGATATTGCCCAGGCAATAAGGGGCTGCAAAAAGCGTGGACCCAGTTGAATAATTTCGCGGTCTGAAAAAAGATTATAAAGAAAAGGCCTCACTGTAGCCAGGGAATCCGGCCCTCCCATGTTGAGAAAAACTATCCCTATCATCAGGAAGACAACTCGTGGACCAGCTCTACCAGAAGCCTTGCCTTCTCTGGAGGTATTTCAGGCAGGATACCATGACCCAAATTAAAGATATGGGCCTTGGCTTCACGTCCTTGGCGCAACACGGAATCCACCCTGGTTCTTAGCTCATGTTCAGGAAGAAACAGGGCACCCGGATCCAGATTTCCTTGAACTACTGCATCGGGTCCAAGTCTTGATATAGCGGTTTTGATGTCAGTACGCCAGTCCAGCCCTATGACTTCGGCACCTGAATCACGTATGATTTCAAGGATATGTCCTCCGTCATAGACAAAGTAGATAAAGGGTACTCCTGAACCCTCAAGTCCTTTAATGATGAGGGTTACATATGGGAGGGCATGTCTTTTGTAATCCTCTCTGGTCAGTGTCCCTGCCCAGGTATCAAATACCTGTATGGCTTGGGCCCCCGCCTTAATCTGGGCCTTGATGTAAGAAAGGACCACTTCGGTCAGGAGGTCCATAAGGCATGAAAATAGATGTGGCGACTCAAACAGCATCCTCTTTGTATTTACAAAGTTCTTAGAGGTACCTCCTTCTATCATATAAGTTGCAAGTGTAAAGGGTGCCCCTGAAAAACCTATCAGCGGGACCTTGCCGCTAAGTTCTTTCCTCAATATCCGGATGGTCTCAAGTACGAATGATACATCAGTCTCCGGATCTATAGGATGAAGCCTTTCAAGGTCCTGATCGGTCCTTACCGGAGGATTCAAGACAGGCCCCCTCCCCTCATGGAAATCAAGCCCTATCCCCATGCATTCCAGGGGAATCAGTATATCGGAAAAGAGTATGGCTGCGTCAACCCCCAGGATATCAACCGGCTGGATGGTAACCTCTGCCGCAAGCTCCGGGGTCTTGCAGAGGGTGAGAAAGTCTGTTTTTTTTCTGATCTCCTGGTAGGCAGGGAGGTATCTTCCGGCCTGCCTCATGAGCCAGACCGGCACTGGCCTGACGGCCTCGCCATTACAAGCCCTTAAAAAGCCTTCATTCATCCTGTTCTCCTGGAGGTTGAAATTAGAAATTAGAAATTAGAAATTTGGCCTTCAGGCTTTTGTACTGTTGATGAATACCTTCAATTTTGGGCCGAGTTTTTCAACTATTGCTTTGTAAGCTGTCGCATTTGATAACTCTTCTGCCAATTTGTAAACATCCAACTCGCAAACTCCTTTCATCTCTGCCCAATTTCTATTTTCCAATTTCCAATTTCAAGCATTGAACGGCTATCAGTCCTTCTTTCTCATCTTTCTCGGCACGTAATTACAAAAAGGCTCTTCAGCAAGATAATCCCCGTAGATTGCATAAGCCCTGGCCCTGCATCCTCCGCAAACCCGGATATACTCACAGGCACCGCAACGTCCCTTGTAAGAAGAAAAATCTCTTAGTTCCTTGAAAAGAGTGCTCTCTTCCCAAATTTTCTTGAAGGAGTGTTCATGAATATTTCCTGCCGGTAAAGGGAAGTAACTGCAAGGAAGCACGTTTCCGTCCACGTCGATAAATGAAATCAACTGACCTGCCAGGCAACCCTTGGAGCCGCCTGTGGAAAACTTGAGGCTCCTGTGTTTTACCTTCTCGCCCTGTTCCTTGGCCCTCTGGAGACGAATCCGGTAATAATGCGGCGCGCAGGTAGGCCTGACAAGAATATCTTTCTCTTTCTTTTCCATCTCGTAATGCCAGTTGAGCAGAGTCTCATAGTCTTCAGGGGAGATAAGCTCTTCCATGATCTCCTTTCCCCGCCCGGTTGGGACAATCATGAACATATACCACGCAGTAGCCCCTATCTGTTTGGCCAATTTGTAAACCTTGGGGATTTCCTTCTGGTTCCTGCGAGTAAAGGAAGAATTGATCAGAAAGCTTATGCCATACTCCCTGAAGAGCCTGGCGGCATTTATGGCGTATTTAAAGGCGCCTGGTTGCCGGCGGAAATCGTCATGGACCTCGGCCGTGGCTCCGTCAAGACTGAGAGAAACCATGCATATGCCGGAATCCTTGATCTTGGTGCAGACCTCCGGAGTTACAAAGGTACCGTTGGTGGCAAGGCACATCCTCAAGGCCTTTTTTGTGCCATAACTGGCAATGTCAAATACATCTTCTCTTAACAGCGGCTCTCCGCCTGAGAGGACTATCACCGGCTTGGCATAGCCTGCTATGTCATCCAGGACCCTGAAGGCCTCTGTGGTGGAAAAATCAGGATGCCCTTTTGCTTCCAGCTCTGATGAAGATCTACAATGTACGCAGTGAAGGTTACAGCGCCTGGTTATCTCCCATGCCAGCCATTTTGGTATAAATTCCATGCATGTAAGACTAACATTAAGGATTCTTTATGACAATATCGGTTTTTAGGTATTTAGGCTGAAGGCTGAAATATATCAATCATCTCTCAACCTCGGATCAAACCATTCAAGACCTTCTCTGTTTCGACAATCTGTAACCGTTCACGGGGTTACAACCTCCGTTTTACCGCAACCCACCGAACTGTAAGCGTTTACAGGGTGCCGCAGATGCGAGGCGGAGGGTACGCAGACGTACTTCCTGTACTTCAAGTGCCCGGCAACAAAGCAGATGCGGTGCCCTGTGAACGCTTACGACAATCTTAATGGTCTGATTATCTCGACCCCGGCTTCTTTCAATAGAGCTATCGCCGTACCTTCACGCTCACTGGCCACTGTAATCTGATCCGGTTTAAGTGAGAGTAGCCATTTCCCTACCAGATATCCGCGCTTACGTTCTTCGCGCCAGTATGGGTTTTCTATAAATTCCCGTTTCTGGACTTTTCCTGTCTCTCGATCCTTTATCTCGATCAGGAACCATGGAGCTTTGGCGATATTTTCAGCCATCTTTCCTTCCGGACTGGTAACCGGCATAACAGAATGTAAAATAGGGGAGTGGCTATAATGGGGCCTGATTCTTGACATAACCACCCTTGGAAACTGATTCAATATGTCCTCTTCCAGGCGGTCTGATACCCGGTCGGCAATCTCATGCGACTTGGTCCTGAGAACCACGTCCAGATCCACAATAAAACGCCCGCCGGCAGTCCTGCTGAGACAACGCTTAACTTTTGAAATCAGTGGATGGGACTCCACCAGCTTTATGATGGCTCGTTCTGTATCCCTGTCTATTGAGGCGTCCAAAAGGTCCCTTAATGCTATTATCAAAAGCTGTCCACCAGACCTGAAGACAAAAATAGACACAACGGCTGCTGCCCATCTATCCAGAGCATATCCGAAATGGGCACCTATCAGACCCAAGAGGACGACGCCTGTAGAAAGGCTGTCTGCCAGATAATCCCTGGCGTCCGCAATCAGGGCGGGAGAGTTCAGTCTTTTACCGGCACGGAGCTGAAAAAAACCAAACAGCCACGATACCACCAGAGAACCTGCAGCAATAGGAAAAGCCAAAGAGACATCCGGGATTCTGTCAGTGCCGAATATTGCATTTCGCCCAATCTCATAGGCTGCCAGCAGTACAGCCATAGAGATCACTAATGTGGCCACGGTCTCCGCCTTGTAAAGGCCATAAGGAAATGAGGGATGGTGCTTCCCGGCCACCCAGAGGCCGACATACGCTGCCCCGGAAGCTAGTACATCCGTAGCAGAGTGTATGGCATCACTAATCAGGGCCGTGCTGTTTGCAAAAATCCCTGCCAAGCCTTTTGCCACAGATAGCAAAAAATTAAGCCCCACAGAAAGAGCCGCCCTTCGTCGTGCGGTCTTGAGCCCTGAATCTTTGTTTGGCTTTATCTCTGTCAATTTATTTTCCGCCCGGAATAGCTTTTTGGATTATATAATCGTATGATCAAAATTACAAATTGTGAACCTGTACGGCTAAGTAAATTGAACCGCGAAGGCGCAAAGAACGCAAAGTTAAACACAAAGAAGATACTTATCCAGCCGGACCGTTACCGGCTGGATAAAAAGTATTTCTTAGCCTTCTTAGCGTCCTTAGCGCCTTTGCGGTTTCTTTGCAGTTTCTTTGCGGTTTTTTTACCACTACGAGATATTTTCACGGTATTTGCAAGTGAGCCACGTAAGTATCAACCGAAATCTCATCACCATTTATTTCAACACATACTGTCCCATCCAGATCAGTCCTAAGGAGATTACTTCCGGCATTTCTGTATCTTTCCAGGACCTGAGGGTCTGGAAGTCCCAGACTGTTCCTCCACCCCACGGGCACAATCGCTATTCCAGGCCGAATTTGTCCAACGAATTCACTGCTGCTGGATGTTTTGCTGCCGTGATGCGGCACCACTAATACATCCACGGGCCCAAGACCCTGTTTCAACAAGCATTGCTCCCTGGTCCTGTCTATATCCCCTGTAAGGAGTACCGAGCGCTTTCCATAGTCCAATTCAACCACCAGTGATCTGCCATTACGGTCACGGGCACCCTCGCACCCTGTGGAAGGCCGGACCTTTACCATAACATTACCCACATACTCCGTCCCGCCTTCTCGCCACACCCTGTGCCTTACCCCGCGCTGAGCACAGGTCTCAAGGAGTCGCTTCCAGGAATAATTTTTTGAAATATCTTCATTGGTCCAGAGCTCTCCAACGGGAAACTGCCTCACAAGGGCGGCAAGGCCGCCCATGTGATCCTGCTCAGGGTGAGATAGTACGATAACGTCTATTTTCCTGTAGCCAAGGTGTCTGATAAACGGCGCAACTATCCTTTCTCCTGTATCAAAATATCGGCTTCTCAGACCTCCCCCATCCATTACCATGAGCTTCCCTTCCGGCAGCTCTACTACCTGTGATGTCCCCTGGCCGACATCCAACACGTGAAGTCTCAAGCTTTCCTGATGGGAAAGGCCCCACTCCCTATATGCAGAAGCTGACAAAAGAAGAGCAAAGAACAGTATGGCCAAGGCCCTGGAAATCTTCCAGTGCCTCATCAAGGCAAAAGATCCCAGAAAGAGGTAGAACAAAGATACCTGCAAAACACTTGGCCTTGGGACCCATATAGCAGACCAGCTCCACCCTGAAACAAAATTTATGAAAATAACCAAATAATTCAAAAACCAGCCCACCCCTTGCCACAGGCATGATGTCAATTCCGGAAAGAAGGGCAGCAGGATTGTTCCACACAACAAACCCGGAAGAACGACAAAACTTGTCACCGGCACTACCAAAAGGTTGGGCAGTAATCCCACAAGGCATATACGCTGAAAGTGCCATGCCACAAAAGGTGTTGTAGCAAGTGTTGCAATTAGGGTTACCAGGATAAAGCCTTTTATATAGATCCAAAAAGTCTTCCGACCATCTTGTTTTTTCTCTTCCGGCACTGATCTCAGGTATAAAGAAAATATGATCAGAAAAAAGACTGCCGTGAAGGAGAGCTGAAAAGATATGCCAAAAAGGTACAGGGGATTAAAGATGAGCAAAGCCCATGCTGCCAGGGCAAGAGAATTAAGAGGCGTCTGCGGCCTGTCAATCAGAAAGGCCGTACCGAATGCAAGGATCATTATCATTGCCCGCACGGCAGAAGGCGAAAAACCGGCCAGACCCGCATAAGTCACCGCCCCAATCAGTGCCAAGGATGTGGCAAGTTTTTTCACAGGGAAACGGAGCGTAATCCACTCTGACCTGAGAAGTAAGGCCCTTGCAAGGCCTCCGATTAACAGGGCGGCCAGAGCCATGTGTATGCCTGATACAGCCAGCAGGTGGCCGATTCCGGCCCTGGCAAACGCCTCCTTGAGATTTTTGGATAACCATGCCCTCTCGCCGAGTAACAGGGCCATGGCAATACCCCTGGCAGGTCCGTCAAGACAGCGGTCTATGCCCAGCATGATTGCTCTTCGTCCTGATTCCAGCCAGTACCGGGGCAAAGACATATCATTTGAGCTTCGGCTGTGCCCAACTTGGGAAAACCTGAGGGGATGATTTACAAAACCCTTTACCATCACTCCCCTTATGGCCCACCAGTTCTCCTGATCAAAGGCCCCAGGCGTCTTGAAGTTTCTTACAGGGCGAAGGCTTGCAGCAAAACGTATCCAGTCTCCAGGAGAGACGTCCTGGGCATGTATTCCCAATACTGTGAGGCTCATGATGCCTGAAACAGAAAGGTCGCCTGAAGGAGTATGACTTTCATAAGCAGCCACCAAGAGCTTCACTCCATCATTTGCAGGAAGTGGGGCACGTATCACCTGGCCGGTGATTATGTGTTTTCCCGGTGTGTTTGCAAGGCTGAGGAGATCCTGAGATCTGTTTCCCAGGGACCTGAGGGACAAATCCAGATGGCAAAAGCCCATGGCAAAAAGTAGTAGGGCTGCCCCGATCCAGGGTAAAAGGCCCCGGATTTTTAAAATTCCCTTGGATGTACCCTTTGAGCATGCACCAAACAGGAGCAATCCGGATCCGAATGCGCCAATGATGCACAGAAACCAGCCGGACAACTCCGGATACCCAGTGTGGGCAGCAGCAATTCCGAGCCCGAAAGGAAAAAGCAGGAGGGCTAAAGGACTGGGAGACACTTGCTATGCGTGACATCCTTCACTACAAGTCAAAAGTAGTTTACTCTTTATTATGTTGGAAACTGGAAATTCGTTCCATCTTTTCCAAATTTCTAATTTCAAATTTCAAACCTGTTTCAAACCTGACATCCTGTCCCACGCTGAATTCAGCAATTCCTTCGGTGGAAGGGCGGCATCAATACATACTACAAAGGGGTCGGAGAGGCTTTTGAAAATGCCGGCCACTTTTTCCAGATATTCAATCTGTTCGAAATTGTCAGGCACCTCGCCACGGCTTTCCTTTATCCGCTTAATTGCCGCTTTCGGGTCAAGTTCCAGCAGAAGTACAAGGTCGGGCATCGGCGCAAATGTCTCATTTGTTTTTCTGATTGCTTCCGGATCAAGACCTCTAGCTCCCTGATATGCCATTGTAGAAAAGTAGTAGCGGTCGCAGACAACGATTTTTCCCTGATCGAGAGACGGACGAATAATTTTTTCCACATGCTCTTTTCTGTCTTTGAGGAAGAGCTCCAACTCTTCCTGCGGTGTCAGCCGCATAGACGCTAAAAAACTCCGGCGCAACTTTTTTCCCCAGGGACCGTCTGTGGGCTCAAAGGTGAATATGGCAGAAAATCCTTTGTTTTTAAGACGGAGGTATATATTGCGGGCCAGCGTGGTCTTACCTGTGCCGTCAATACCCTCGACCACAACGAAAAATCCGTGTAGGTTGTGCCTACGAGACATCACCATACCTTCCTGCCTATTTTTTTGCGTCTGCGTTTTGCCGGATGCCTCCTCAGAAGCACATAAGTAACGCCTGCACCGCCATCCCAGATGGGCGCACTGCTGAAGGACAGGATAAAGCGCCTGTAAGGTCCGTTGGTGAGCCATTTTATCACGACTCCCTTAAGGACAGGTTCCTTTGGGGATGATAGTCCCCTTCCGTGAACAAAGGCAACGCATCTCTTGTTCTCTAAAAGGGTTTGGGCAAGAAAATTCTCACATGCTGAAAGGGCCGTGACTGAGTCCATGCCATGCAATTCACAATAGGCCTGAACTGCAAAAGCCCCCTTGTGAAGTCTGCTCGCAAGTTCAGGATTATCACCGGTCCAGGTCCATTCCACATATTCAGGAGTATGATGAACAGGCAAAGGCTTTGTGCCGTCAACAAGGGCCTTAAGCTCCTTGAATATCAAGGTTTGTTCATCCTCATGCATAAGGGCGGATTTTTTTGGGGATGGTTTTGAAGCCTCTTTGATTTTGGTCGAGTCCAGCGGTTTTACGTCTGTTGTGGCCTGGAGAAAAAGTTTTATTTCTTGATATTCACGAGTCAGCTCCGGCAATGGGGTTTTCTTCTCCGGGTATTTCGAATGACTGCTATCGGCTGAAGAGCCCTCCTTTTTCAAAAGAGCGTACTTTTTCGCTTTTAAGATCAATTGTCCCAAATCTGAAAAAGGTCGAATTGCCAAGGGCTCCGTATTCCTGTTTGGTTGTTGATGCCATCTGTTGTCCTGCATCTTATGCACCCCTTGACAGACAATGCTGAATTGTGAATGCTAAATGCTGAATTGTGGAAAAGATTTAAAAGACATATACCTTAATTCAACATTTAACATTTAGCATTCAACATTTAATTGTGCGCCGCAGATTGGGTTTTTCCAGCGGAATCAACTTTGGTTTTTAGCCGTGCCCTTTAATGCGGATCTCCAGTTTTTGTGCGTCCTGGGTAAATTTCAGGCAATTAATAAAACCAAAAATTATACCCTTTAGTGAGTTGCGGACAAAGTTATTTAAAGAAATCTCACAACCATCTACGAACAGGCACACATCATCTTTCTTATCGTTCAAAAAGCTGTTTTCTATAAAGTCTGTGAGTTCTGCAATCCGGCTGGTTTTAAAAACCTTATCAAATGATATCTCATAATCTGACACCACAGCCCTTACATCGGAAACCGACCCGCGAAGTGATTCTTTAGACGCGTCAGCCCTGGTGACCTCGATCTTCGGTATCCCTGATGCGTGCTTGAACCCTTCGCCAATCACCAGATCAGCATCAGGAAAAAATCGAAAGGCCAGGTGTTTCAGATTCTCTCCGGTATTTTCCTGAAACAGGATCAGCTCATCAGGGCATATTAAGGCTACGGATTCTATGCCATCTTTTCCATACAAATAAGAGTCCGAACCAGGGGAATCAAGATTTAGCCCTCTATGCTTGGTTGATTTAATCACAGCTATTTTATATCCTCTGTCGCGTAGTCTTCGTACTACTTCTCTGATTACAGTAGTTTTACCGGAATTGTGCCAGCCGATAAATGTCAAGATTGGTGTCATTTTGAGAATCCTCGTAACGATTATGGGTAATTTATAAAATCAAGTTTGTCACATAATATTCTGTCATACAATGATAGGTCTTGCCTTGTTAAATAATTGGCATTAATTTAGCGAAAGTTCCAAACTGATGTAGCAAATTTCGGATGCTGAACGTATTGTAGCTATCCGTTAAATATCTGTAGATAGAATGATAAAAGGTGGATAAGGTGTCTCGTTTTCGTACAATTGCCTTAGTGACAGATCCAAGATACCTTGATCACGATACAGCAAATTCCCTTCATCCTGAGATTCCTGCCCGCCTGGAAGGCATACTTAAACGTCTTGAGTCCAGTCCTTTGGCACCATATCTAAAAAAGATAACCCCAAAAAAGGCTGAGATGAATAGGGTGTTGGCGGTCCATGATGAAGACTATCTCTCCAGTTTTGAAGGGACCTGTGTTTCCGGTCGCAAGTTTTTTGGACATCCGGACAACCGTCTCGGATATGATTCCTATGAAATAGCACTTCTGGCTGCAGGGGGATGTCTGAGCGGGATAGATATTATTGAAAATGGTGAGTCGGAGCTTGTGTTTTGTTGCATTCGGCCTCCTGGACACCATGCAGAGAGGGCGCAAGCGCTCGGCTTCTGTTTTCTTAACAACATAGCTATTGCCGCCAAATACTGGAAAGATGTTTACAATAAAAAGAGGATCCTTATTATTGACTGGGACGCCCATCACGGAAACGGCATACAGGAAATCTTCGACCAAGATCCCGATGTATTTTACATCAGTATACACGAGCACCCTACATTTAGTTTCCCTGGGACTGGTTATTCAAACGAGACGGGGACAGAGACCGGTGAGGGGGCAACCTTGAACATTCCTTTGCCTCCGGGTTCAGGAGATGAGGCAATCCTTAATGCTTTGAAGGGGCGTGTGGGAAAAGCTGTCAAAGAGTTCAGGCCGGAAGCCATTATTGTAGCCGCTGGCTTTGATGCCCATGTAATGGATGACATGTCAGGCCTTGCATATACGACTAAACTCTATGGTTACCTTGGCACCTTCATGGCCTTCTGGGCAGAACGATATTGTCAAGGAAAAATTTTGTCTATTTTAGAAGGCGGTTATCATCCTGAGGCTTTGCCGGCCAGTGTGGAAGCCTATCTTGCCGGTCTTTCCGTTTGTATAGATTAGAAAGGAGCTTAGAATGTACATATCACGTCATATGACTCCTGCCCCATTGACTGTGAAATCGAATATCCTGATTCCTGAGGCCCGTGAAATCCTGCGCTCTAACCGTTTTCGTCACTTGCCGGTAATAGACAAAGACTGGCACCTTGTGGGAATGGTGACAGACAGGGATATAAGGTCTGCTTACCCGTCATCTGTATTGTCCGGGGAAGATCGGAGACACGAGTTGGAACAGGTGTCCAAGACCCCGGTCAGCGAGATCATGAGTACTGATCTCATAAACCTCCTTCCTTATTCAACCATAGATGATGCGCTCCTGCTCCTGGAAAAGAAAAAGGTTGGGGCAATCCCTGTATTGGACGAAAAGGGTGTGATTGTTGGAATTTTCTCCATGCGGGACTTGATGAGGGCATACAGCAGAATATTCGGACTTGCAGAGAAAGGTGGTTCACTTATTACCATAAAAGACGATGGAGAGCCTAATGTCCTGGCAAGGATAGTCAACATCCTTGAGCAAAAAGGAATTCCTCTTACAAGACTTAGCAGGACCAAGTTGACCGAAGATGAAAAAAGCCCTGGAATAGTTTATATCAGAGTCCAGACTTATAACATAAGTGCAGTCCATTCTATTCTTGTGAGTGCCGGATTTGAGCTTGTGGAACCGGAACCCTTGTTGCCGGAGGACAGACACTTCAGGTCCTAGCTGCTTGCAAAACTCAAGACCCAATAAAAATGTTTGAAGTTCCAACTGCTGTTTCAGTTTGAGCCCATGCCACCTGCTTTTTCTGTCGTGTAGTATGCGGTCAGCCTTCTATGGAGGCTCAGCCATTCACTGTTATGCCTGATGATGTGAAATACATGGAACTGGCCCTTGAACAGGCCAGGGTAGCAGCCAGGCAGGGTGAGGTGCCTGTGGGCGCCGTGCTTGTTGATGAAAGGGGCCAAATACTGGCCAAGGCTGGCAATATGCCCGTAAAACAGTGCGATCCTACGGCGCATGCCGAAATTCTGGTCTTGAGACAAGGTGCAAAAAAAGTCGGCAGCTACAGGCTGACCGGCACCACTCTGTATGTTACAATAGAACCATGTTTTATGTGTGCGGGGGCCATGGTCCTTGCCCGGATAAAGCGATTGGTTTACGGCGCCCAGGATCCCAAGACCGGTGCGTGTGGTACGCTTTATAATATTGTTCAAGATTCAAGGTTGAACCACCATCTGGAGGTGAGCCAAGGCATACTCGCAGAGGAATGCCGATCGCTGATCCAGACGTTTTTTCAGAAAAGGCGCAAGTAGTGTCTGAACGAAAAGGCCGTTCAGACACAATTTTGAATTCTAAATTTTGAA
>CAZYEJ010000045.1:0-19242 GCA_964646435.1 uncultured Thermodesulfobacteriaceae bacterium | reverse complement strand
TACTTCAAGTGCCCGACAACAAAGCAGATGCGGTGCCCTGTGAACGCTTACAAAAATTTTTAAGTAATTTTATATATATGTCCGATAAGTATAGATAGATACAAATTTTGCAAGAAACCGTAGGCATTCCGGGAGGGAAGTCATGTTTAACAGATGGTCTATTTTACTGTTTTTATTGGCAATTATGATCTGCCTCGTTAGCTGTGGGCAAAAGGTTAAGGATTCTGTTGCACCCCTCAATACCTCTGTCCAATATGCAAATAGTCCGGCAAAACAAATCGTTGTATTACCTTTGGCGGATTATACCATGGGAGTCCGGCCGGACGATTCTTTTCGCCGGCAGGTCAAGATCTATGAGGCCCTGATGTACCGGTTGGCTGAGAAGGGATTTTATGTCCCGCTTAAAGAAGACGTTGTGCAGTATCTGGTAGATCTTGGAGTCATCCGGATCATTGGGCAACCTTCCATTCGTGCCGGCAGCTCTTGCGGATTAATCACGGAAGAATTGGGTAGCGGATGGTCGGAAACCATGCAGGAAGAAATCCGGAAACTGGTCATAAGAAATGAGCAACTTGACAAGTCCAAAGAACGCTATGAGCTCACAAGGGTCGGTCTTGACCCCGGCACCATACAACAAATAGGGCGCCGTTTTGGGGCTGATTACATTTTGAGAGGACGTGTTGTTGAATATGAAGTAAGAGAAGGAAACACTCTTAATCCACTTCAGGTTGGGATCCTGCCGTTTTTCTTTGACACGAGTTCCGCATTATTGTTTGGCTGCGCGGAATCTGAACGATACGATCTTTGGCAGGATTTAGCTGTTGGCGGCGGTCTTGGAGCCATGTTGGGTAGCTGGGCGGAAACACCTTTCACACCTCCTAGCAAAGAGACCACAATAACAGGTGGTTCTAACCCACGTTTTGCTACGGAATCTACCAGCTCTCATGGCGGATATAGTAATCATGCTGGATATAATGCTGCTGTATGGGGTGCGGCCGGGGCATCAGCCGCATATCTGGCATCTAAGGGAGGCTACGTTCCTCAAGCAGTAGTTCAAATAAGTCTTGCCTTGCAAGACGCAAGTGATGGCCGGGTTATTTGGGCAAACCGGGTGGAAAAACAGGTTGAGCCTCTAAGTATGTGGGCAGATCCGGCAGTAAGGATTCAAATTGACAGAGCAGTTGAAGAAGCTGCGGGGGCATTAATCGTTAATCTTGCAGACGCTTTGGCCAAAAGCCCGGTGGAAGGGCTCACTGCTACTTTGGATATTCAGTCTGAATAAAAGGAGAAAAAAATGCCATACTCAATAGAGCAACCCAAGAATTGGCGCATGAGGTTAGAGAATGTCGGACGCCCCGCTTCTCTCAGTATACTGATTTCTTGTTTTCTATCTCTATTCCTGCTTCATGCCGTATTGGTTCAGGCGGAAATTGTAGTGAACCCTACCGCTATAAAAGTTATAGCCTTTAAAGACGGCGGCCCTACAAACTATATGGTCAGCATCGACGATAATGCTAGTACCAATGGCTTCACATGGACGGCAGGATCGGATCGGGGTTGGATTAAGCTTGATCCATATGAAGGGAATGTCACCGCCGGTTCTTCTGTTAACAGCACGAAACTGACCATTGATCCTGCAGGAATGCCTGTGGGCAGTTATTCAGGGACAGCGTATATCAATGTCCTTCAGAGGAGCAAAGCACCCACTTCAAAAGAAATAGATGTAAACCTTGATATCCAGGCTCTGCCTCCAGAGCCGTCTCCGGGCACACTAGTAGTTTCACCTGGTGAACTACAATTCTATGTTACACAGGAACAGCTTACCAATCCTGAACCAATTACAGTGCAGGTTAACGCTGCTAACAGTACCAGCGAAATAACTGACTTTTACTGGGTTGCGTCAAAGAGCGACCAATGGATTACCCTAAATACCCTAAATGGAAACCCGGACAGTATAGTGGGGAAAACCGTCGGAGATAAATCATTCACTGTCGGCGTTGATATAAATCAACTCCTGGAAAACCAGAATATTTATGGGGGCAATGTCACTACTTATGGTGGAAACGTGATGGTTACAGCTACTGTCTCTACAGACCCTGCTACTATTCCGACTACATCAATAGCTATCCCGGTTCAGGTCTATGTCAATGCACTACGTTATGCTGCTGAGAAGTCAGTGGCCACGACCGATTGGCTGGATCTGGTCATAAATATCCCTGTAACAGAAAATATGTCTGGAGCGCTTTATGTGTTGGCAGAGCATCCAAGTCTCGCCCCGGGCCAGGTTTTCGCCTATAGATGGGATAGCGTGAACGGAACACGTTTTGATCTGTTCAGCCAGTGGGGCCATCCAGTTGAAGGGGCGGAGAGCATGTTCTACGCAGCGGACATACAAAATACTCCTATCGCCACACCCTTCAGTAGCGATGAATATCCAGGGGATCCGGTGATTCCATACGCTCCGACAGACGTGGCCGAGACTGATCAGGCCCCTAATATAAAAGCGTTTATTCCTATTACCTTTGGAGGAGGTCTGCGGCTGATCGGAATGGAAGGAGATTGGATTATCCGGGCCATAGTGGGGGATAGCAGTGATATTTATAATTGGTCGTCATGGCGTGAGCTTCTTTACTATGTGTTACATATTCAACCTGTTACCGGCACCTGGATAGTGACAGAAGAGTATTATGGAGAATCATACACGTACATTGATGATACAGGGACAATTTATCCAATGATTCTCCATGAGGAACGAGGTAATATCAGTGGAGTATGGAACAGCCCTATTACTCAAACATTTTTGACTGTCACCTACGCCAACAGCACGGACCAGATTTGTGATACTCTCGCAATTCAGGGACACAGGCTGGATGTAAGCAGTTGTGTGCAGCCAGGTGGTTATATAGTTTCCTTTGAAGAACTCAGTATTTTTGGAAACATCGAGTACAAATATAATATAACTATGCTGGAGCCGACTGCTGCAGGTTATCTGGAAGGTACGTGGCAATATCGCTTTGTAGGACAAGCAGATTGGTCTATCCCGCAGAATTTCTCAGCGGTCAGGCAGGAGGTCGTTATTCCCCTTGATCCAAGCTGTAACTGCTATCTCGTAAACGGCACTGTAAATGGATACGCAACCGGATTTATGGTCGACACAGGGGCGGAAACAGTTTTACTAGATACAAATGATGCGAAATATATGGGATTTGTTGACGAGAATGGTAATCTAACTCTTGATAGTGAATGCCAGGCATGTCTGGTAACAGGGGTTGGTGGCACAAGCACAGGATATTTGTGCAACGTAGATATTGAAATTGAAGGGCGCTTGAATCGCCAAAACGTACAAGCTGTCTTTACAGATGGTTGGTCAGGTTCTGCACTGCTTGGCATGACCTTCCTGGACCAGTTCCATATATCCACAAATGCGGAAGACGGCACAATGATTATCGCACCATAGCTAGTCAATACCATACCAATAAGGGCGAGGATGAGTAATCTCACCTCGCCCTTTTTATTATTTACCTTCCTGATTAGCTCTCAATAACGTAATTTCTCAATAAGTTGGGGTAGATTACATTTTGCGACTATTCACTGGATTCCTGCTTTCGCAGGAATGACGTTTGGATGTAAATGCCCGTCATTCCGGCGAAAGCCGGAATCCAGACATCTGCCCCTGAGTTATTGAGAAGTTACTCGATAACACTGAGCTTGGCATAATCGAGGTGCAGGGTCTTTTCACCGGCAACGTCAAAAAGCACCTGTATCTTCTTTGGACCAATGCCCCTGATCACCCGTCCCGGCCCAAAGATCGGGTGTCTGACTCTTTTCCCCGGTGAAAAGATACCGGGACCGGTTTGATCTGCACCCTGTCCAGCCGAGGGACTCCCTTGTTGGACGTGTCCTGAAGGCTTTGGAGATGGCCTGGTGACATCCGGCATATACCGGCTTTCTTGATAAATTTTTTCATCAGTATCAATTTCCTTTTTCCATAACTGCAAGAGGTCGGCAGGTATCTCCACCAGGAACCGTGATGGCCTGGCAGGGAGCAAGCCTGTACCTGAGACGCTTATAAAGGCAGGGTAACAAAAACACAGAAAGTCCTTTGCCCTGGTTGCGGCTACATAAAAGAGCCTGCGTTCTTCTTCTATTTCCTTGGCACGAAAGGAGGCCGCAGGCGAAGGAAAGCGTCCCTCTGCCAGTGACAAAATCAAGACTGCCTTCCATTCAAGACCCTTGGCCGAGTGCATGGTGGAAAGGACTATCCGTTCTTTTTCTTTTTCCGTCTTTTCTTGGTCCGGAGGGTCCAGGGCCAGATCAGCGAGCATAGATACTGCGTCGTCATACCGGGCGGACAATCCTCTCAAGTGCGCCAGTTCCCGCAGACGTTTGGGGAAATCTTCATCATGGATTCTCTCCAGATGTGGGCGATACCAAGTCTCGAGCTGTAAAAGCAAATCCGGAAGGTCCTCCGGCATGTCATGGAGTCTTTTTAATAGACTGCCGAGTCCCCTTACTGTTTCTCCCCAGGCCGCCTTGGTTTTATAGGTTGAAAGATATTCCAGGGGATCCGCGCTTTTTATCAGTTGAGAGAAAATTTTCTCCACGCTCTTGATGCCGAGACGTTCGATTAATAGGAGAATTCTGCTCCAGCTCAGCCGGTCCAGCGGGTTTATAAGAAGGCGAAGGAGAGAGAGAAGGTCCTTGATATGGGCGGCCTCAATGAGACGCATTCCTCCGCGCTTGACAAAGGTTATCCTGCGGCTGCCTAATTCGGTCTCAAGGTGAAAGGAATGAAAACCAGCCCTGAAAAGCACGGCGATATCAGATGGTTTAAACCCATCTTTTAATAATTCCTGGATACGGTCGGCAACAAATTTTGCCTGGTCCACTTCATCCTTGGCCGTGTACAGGTATGGTGGCTTTCCTCCCTTTCTCTGTGCCGTCAGTCGTTTTGTAAATTTTTCCTTGGCATTGGCAATTATGGCGTTGGTGCAGTCCAGGTTGGGCTGAGTGCTGCGGTAGTTCTTCTCAAGTTTTATTATCTGAGTTTTGGAAAACATATTAGGGAAGTTCATAATGTTCTTGAAATCCGCCCCTCTGAATGAATAGATGGACTGGGCATCATCTCCGACGACCATTACATTGTCATGACCGCAAGCCGTAAGGTGTACGATTTCCGCCTGGGTGGCATTTGTATCCTGATATTCATCCACCATTATGTATTGAAACCAGGAACCCATGGATTCTCTGACCTGGGCATGTTCTTTCAGCACATCTCTCCACCTGAGGAGCAAGTCATCGTAATCCATGAGTGCGTGGACTTTTTTATATTTGCGATAGACCGGGATGAGTTTTTCCAGACCCGACAGTTCCCCCATGAGGTGCGGATAGCCTTGTTCAATCACCTTGGATACATACCCTCCGCAGTTCTCTGTCTTGCTCACAATTGAAGCCAGG
This sequence comes from uncultured Thermodesulfobacteriaceae bacterium, assembly GCA_964646435.1. Classification (GTDB taxonomy): domain Bacteria; phylum Desulfobacterota; class Dissulfuribacteria; order Dissulfuribacterales; family UBA3076; genus UBA3076. The sequence goes on along the minus strand of CAZYEJ010000045.1, from coordinate 13,785 downwards.
GTGGATTTCCGTGGAAACCGCTTTCCAGGCCCTGTGAGATCTAATTGACGGGCCAGGAGGTGCAGGAGGTCCAGTGTATCTGACCTGTCCAGTATTGTGAAGTTGTGGGGATAGCCGATCAGGTGCCCATAGCGCCTTAACATTCTGTTGGCGAATCCATGAAATGTGCCTCCTGTTACCTGCTGACACTGGGGCCCTACGATCCGGGAAGCCCTGGCCAGCATAGTGGCGGCAGCCTTTCTGGTAAAGGTCAGAAGCAGAATTTTATCCGGCTTCACTCCTTCCTGGATAAGCCGGGCAACCCTGTAAACCAGAGTACGGGTCTTGCCGCTCCCGGCTCCGGCTATCACCAAAACCGGGCCGTTCATGATCTTTACTGCCCTGAGCTGTTCCGGGTTGAGCTCATGCTCAAAGTCAACACATACCCCTTTGGGGTCCGTAAAATCGGTTGGCATTTTCATAAAATTAGGGAGTATTGAGTTCAGCAACCAGAGGGAGGTCCATAATTTCTTTAATGGTGTACTGGAGGGGAAGGGCAAAGAAAAAATTGTTTCCGAGATTAGTTGCTTCGTAGCCAACAACGCCGCCATGGACTTCCACTACCTTTTTCACAAAGTGTAATCCATGGCCGACACCCTGTTTGTTTTCAGAACCAGTCCCGCGAAAACCCTCGTCAAAGATGCGGGAAGCCTCCTCTGAAGGGATGTGCGGCCCGGTTGTATAAACATTAAATTTGATTCCCGGCTTTCCTGGACCGAAAAAGCTTTGTATTACTTCCTGTCCGTAGGACATGAACTTGACTGATTCTCCGTGTTCGTTAATTATCTCCTGGCAGTATTTTTCAGCATTGGAAAACAGGTTTGCATAGACCTGGGAAATAAGCCCTACATCCACTGCCAAGGGAATATCTTCGTCAGGTATCCCGCCAAGATGATAGTCTATACGTATACCCCTACGTTCAAGCCGTTGTTTGTAACGCTCAAGTTGTGGGTCTAAAACCTCTTTCCTGAAACGACACATTTTGCGCCGCAGCACAAGATATCCCTTCTCAAAATGATCCCGTCTGAGCAGGCTCTCAAGAAAAAGACTGGTGTTTTGATAGTGTTTATCAATTTCTTCATATTGCCTCAAAAGGTCTTTACACAAGTCGGCCAAGCTACCTTGTATTTGGTCCAGATGGCATGTCTCAACGCACTCTTTTCTGAACCCAACTTCTATCCTTTCCCCAAAGTCCTTTTCAATATCTTTAAGTTTCTGGATCTTTTTCCCGAGGTTATTCAGAAAGAGCTTGTACATCATGTTGGGCACCAGGACATTGTGCTCGATGTCTGCCACAAGGGTATTGATAAACTTGATGTGCTTTTCACTCTGTACTGAAATCAATTTGTAGTGCAGATTGTATCCTATTCTGTTTGCGTATTTTTCAAAGAACAGCCTGTCACCTTCTCCAAGCTTGGACAGGGGGAATACTGCAAACAAGCCTATTATTTCTTCTGCCTTCGCCAGGGGTTTGCTTGCAAACAGCCTCCGGTTACCCCTGATAGGTGACACAAACGTATCTCCTGTCTCATAGGCAAATTCGCTGACCCTGATATCCTCAGGAGGATCCATGCCGCAGACCTTCAGCCCTTTGATGGAATCGCAGGCAATTTGGAGCTTTTTGGTATCCGGATCGACCAGATAAAGGCAGGAATCAAACCCCATGAACTCCCTGGGGACAAAGACACAGACCCTGTAGAAATTCTCCAGGGTCTCGAACTCCTGGGCCAGATCGAAAAAGGCCCTAAGTGTTCTTCCTTGGATATGGGTAAAACCGTATTTTTCATAATCCTCCCGCTTCCTGCGTATTCTGGCCAGAATTGTGGCAAGTTCAGGAGGATCTGTTGGGCAATAAATGGTCATGAGATGACTATTATTTTAACAGAATTAACAGAAATTACAAAATACTTCTATGCTGTAGAACTCATGAATCGTAAGTTGTAGCTTCTCAATAAGTTTGGGCAAATTGTAGGTTGGGTTAAGCCGTCGGTTGCAACTAATTTTGTTGGGTTCGCTAATTTTGCAGTGATCTCAGCGCGTTGAGGTTCTATTAAGTCAGGCGAACCCAACAAAAATGATGACTATAACCGCTTAACCCAACCTACAATATTTTAATTCAACATTCAGCATTCAAAATTCAACATTTAAATTGATCCTCTATAGCAGATACAAGCGAAGGTATTGTAAACTTATCAGGTTGAACTGTGACTTTAAGGCCGAAGTCTTCTGCCGTCCTGGCTGTGATCGGGCCGATACAGGCCACCTTTGCCTGCTCAAGTATCCGGTTGCGCAGATCATCAGGGAGCAACTGGAAAAAGTTCTTAACAGTTGATGAACTGGTGAAGGTCAAAACGTCAATGGTTTCCTGTTCCAGGATCTCCAGGATTTCCGGCTTTAGGTCGGGAGCCAGGGTCACGTAAGCAGGAACCAGGGTAACCTCTGCCCCAAGCTCTGAAAGCCGTTTGGGGAGAATCTCTCTTGCCTTTTCCGCCCTTGGAATAAGGATGCGCTTTCCTGATATACCTATCTGACTGAAAGCCTCTATCAGGCCTTCCGCCCTGAAGTTATCAGGCATGATGTCAGAAGTTAAGTGCAGGGCGGAAATTGCCTTGGCAGTACCGGCACCTACAACAGCAATACGTATGTTTCCAAGGGCCCTGAGATCAAAATCCAGCCCGAACAGACGTTCAAAGAAAAACCGTACAGCGTTGGCGCTGCTGAAAATCACCCAGTCAAAGGCAGAGAGTGAGTTAATAGCCTGGTCCAGAGGTTTCAAATCCTTTGGCAAACGGACTTCTATTGTGGGGCACTCTAAGCAATGCGCGCCTCTCCGTTCCAGCAATCTCACAAGATTACTGGCCTGTTCCCTGGTCCTGGTAACAAGGATTCGTTTACCCAACAGGGGTAGGTTTTCAAACCAGTTTGCCTTATCCCGCAGGGCCACCACGTCTCCCACCACGATAATTGACGGAGGCCCAAGACCCGCTTCTTTTACCTTTTCTGCAATATTTATTAAATTTCCTGTAATTGATGTTTGAAGAGGGGTGGTTCCCCAGCGAATCACTGCCACAGGGGTATCAGGACTGCGCCCGTATTGTATGAGCCGCTCTGCGATATTGGGCAGGTTTTTCATCCCCATAAGAAAGACAAGGGTCCCCACGCCTTTAGCAAGACCCTCCCAGTCTATATCCGCCTCTTTACTGTCTAATTTGCGGTGGCCTGTGATAAAGGCTACTGAGGCGGTATGTGCCCGGTGGGTCAGGGGTATTCCGGCGTAGGCAGGAACTGCAATACCTGAGGTTACGCCAGGCACCACCTCAAAATATATCCCAGCCTTGGCAAGTATCTGGGCCTCTTCGCCCCCTCGGCCAAACATAAAGGGGTCCCCTCCTTTCAGGCGGGCTACACACTTTCCTTCCAGGGCCTTTTCCACGATTATCCTGTTGATATCTTCTTGAGTCACTGTGTGTGAGCCCATGCGCTTACCAACATAGATACGTTCTGCACGAGGAGATGCAAAGGGCAAAAGCCTCGGGCTTGCAAGACGATCATACACAACCACCTCGGCTTCAGCCAAAAGCTCCTTGCCGCGAATGGTCAAAAGGCCCGGGTCACCAGGGCCGGCTCCTATTAAATAAACCTTTCCGGATGAAGAATTCGGCTTAATTCGCTCCATAAACTCCCCTTAATATCTCTGCACCTCCGGCAGCCAGGACCTCTTCTCCAAGGTTGGTTCCAAGAGCTTCGGGCTGATTAGCAGTTCCTTGCTTTTTCATCCTTATAATGTTGGTCCCGGCTTCGTTACCCACCATGCCTTCAAGTTCAAGTATTTCTCCATTGAGCCGGGCAAAGGCACCTATGGGCACCTGGCATCCACCTTCAAGCCTGAAAAGAAAGGCCCTTTCAGCCCTCACGCAGATGGATGTCTCTTCATGATGAATCGAAGTGAGAATTCGCTTGACCTCTGTATCCATGCTCCTGAACTCTATGCCAAGGGCCCCTTGGCCTACAGCAGGAAGCATCACTTCAGGTTCCAGAAATTGAATAATCCTTTGTTCCAGCCCAAGTCTTCTGAGCCCTGCAGCCGCCAGGATAATGGCATCATACTGCCCATCGTCAAGCTTACGAAGCCTTGTGTCGATATTTCCCCTCAGAGAAGCTACTTCGAGATCAGGCCTTGCATTCTTAAGCTGGGCTATTCTTCGAAGACTGCTCGTGCCTACTCTGGCGCCCTCCGGCAATTCTTCCAGTCTGAGCCCGGCCCGTGCAATCAGGGCATCCCGCGGGTCTTCTCGATCAGGGAAAATGGTGACTTCAAGCCCTTCAGGGAGCTCGGCAGGGACATCCTTCAAGCTGTGCACTGCGATATCCGCGTCTTTTCTGAGAAGGGCGTCTTCGATCTCTTTTACGAAAAGACCTTTGCCGCCAACCTTGGCTAGTGGTACATCCAGGATCTTATCCCCTTTGGTGGTAAATTTTACAAGATCTACATTAACGTCAGGCCAGTGTGTCTCAATCTCTTTTTTGACCCAGTTACTCTGTGAAAGGGCCAATACACTCTTTCTGGTCCCAAGTCGCAATTTTTTTTTGGTTCCCACATCAACCCCCGCAGGAGCTGCAGTCAGAACTTGTACAACCGTTACATAGGTTGTTTGACTTTTTCCCAGTGCATACATATTCAAAAATAGGCATTATAAATTTTCTCTTTTTTCTTCCAGGCTATCCAGGATACTTGCGGCCAGCAAAGGAAGCATAATCTCGTGATGGCCTATGATGTTGAACCCTTGGCCGCCTTCTAAGTTAGGTCTGTGGACCACATTGGTCAATGGCCTGTAGTGACGGATAAAATCGAAATTGGCAGTAGTAAATTTTTTTACAGGACAACCCAGGTTACGGACGAGTGTCAATGCCTTGAGAAAAACTTCCGGCAAGAGCACAGCAGAACCCACATGGAGTAACACCCCTTGATCAAGCTTGGCCACAAGGCTGCAAAAAAGCCTGAAGTCATAGTGAGATGCCTTGCCTGTAGCGGCACCATCGACACTCGGATGGATATGAATGATGTCAGTACCTATTGCGACATGAACAGTCACAGGTATTCCCAATTCGGCCGCACTGGCTAAAAGGCTCTGGCCGTTGTATGGGAATCTTGCTTCAAGCAGGGCATTTCCCACGGTTTCACCAAGGCCCTTACCATTTTCGGCAGCTTTGCATATGGCCTGATTAAGAAACTCACCTGTTTCCCTGGCTGCCCCGAATTGCCCTTCACCAAGACCTGACGCCACGTCCTCAGAAGTCTTGCCGGCCATGGCTATCTCCGAGTCATGAATAATTCCCGCCCCATTCAATGCAATTCCTGAAAGAATCCCGCGCTTCATGAGTTCTATCAGTATGGGATTCAGCCCTACCTTAATTACATGTGCACCCATGGCGAGCAAGACCATACGTCCATTACAGACCGCGGTGCAAACCGCTCGGACCACGGCCTTAAAATCCTTTGCAGCCAACTGGTTGGGGAGTAGCTCCAAGAAATCCTTTAACTTGAGGCCGGAAGAGACCGGTCGTGCAAAGTCAGAGACCGTAACCTTACTGGGACGATCATAGAGTGAATAGGTCTTGAGACCGGAAAGATCTATGGGTTCAGGATAGCTCATGTCTAATTATACCGAACCAAAAATTTGCCGTTCCACAAGATCGCATAACAGGTGCCCAAAAAAAATGCTGACTTCCTGAATCCGAGGGGTATCAGAAGACGCCGCACATATGACTAAATCAGAACACTGATCCATCTTTCCGCCATTTCCCCCGGTAATACCCACGGTCTTTGCCCCTATTCCCCTGGCAACGGAGAGGGCTTTTAACACATTAGGTGAATTCCCGCTGGTGCTGATTCCAAGGACTACATCATCCGGTCCGGCAAGGGCCTGAACCTGTTTGGAGAATACCTGGCTAAAGTCGTAGTCGTTTGATATCGCAGTGAGGATAGAGGTATCTGTAGTAAGGGCGATGGCAGGAAGTGGTTTCCTCTCCAGGCGGAAACGGTTTACAAACTCTGCTGCTATATGTTGGGCATCAGCAGCACTTCCCCCGTTTCCGAAGAGGATAATCTTGCCGTTGTTATCAAAGGCCCTGCAGGTCCATTGCGAAAGCTCAATGAGCTTTTGGCCGCAGGACTCAAGGCTTTCCCTGTAGGCAGTTGTTGCGTCTTTAAGGGCATTTTCAAAAAAGACATTGTAATTCATTCCAATAAATAAATACCGGAATCCATGATTGTCAACATTTTACACTTGTTGTAGTGTTGTACAATATGAACGAAAGGAGAACTTCCTGTGGGTAACATCCCTGAGAAAATTATACTTAAAGACGACGGCACCATTTCTGTGCCGGATTTGCCGATCATTCCCTGCATTGAAGGTGATGGTATAGGCCCTGACATCTGGAAGGCAACCAGGCTGGTACTGGATGCCGCGGTGGAAAAGACCTATGGAGGAAAGAGAAAGATCTCGTGGAAGGAGATCCTCGCGGGTGAAAAGGCCTATCAGCAGACCTGGAAATGGCTGCCGTCTGAGACTATGGAGGCCATCAAAGAGCACATAGTCGCAATCAAGGGACCTCTCACAACCCCTATAGGCGAGGGGATAAGGAGCCTTAATGTTACCTTGAGAAAGGAGCTGGATCTATATGCCTGCGTAAGGCCTGTCCGTTACTTCAAGGGGACTCCAAGCCCGGTTAAGAGGCCGGAAGACATGGACATGATCATCTTCCGCGAAAATACCGAGGACGTGTATGCAGGAATAGAGTGGCCGGAGGGGAGCGAAGATGCCAGGAAAGTCATTCGATTTCTAAAGGATGAAATGGGGCAGGATATCAGGCCGGATTCAGGGATCGGAATAAAGCCCATCAGCCGTTTCGGGACCCAGCGCCTGGTCAGAAAGGCCATACGGCACGCCATTGATACGGGTAAGTCCAGCGTTACCCTGGTCCACAAGGGCAACATCATGAAGTATACGGAAGGGGCCTTTAAAAACTGGGGCTATGAGCTGGCAAAAACAGAGTTTCCAAAAGAAACTATCACAGAACAGGAGCTGTGGGACAACTACAATGGCAGACAGCCGGAGGGCAAAATTGTCATAAAGGACCGCATTGCAGATGCCATGTTCCAGCAAATCCTTTTGAGGCCCAGGGAATACAGCGTGCTGGCCTTGCCAAACCTGAACGGCGACTACATTTCCGATGCATGTGCGGCCCAGGTGGGAGGACTTGGCATGGCGCCCGGTGCGAATATCGGTGATGGCTATGCCCTTTTTGAGGCAACCCATGGCACGGCCCCCAAATATACCGGGCTCGACAAAGTCAACCCCGGCTCACTTATCCTCTCCGGTGCCATGATGCTCGAATATCTCGGCTGGAAAAACGCCATGGAAAAAATTCACAGTGCCCTTGAGGCAGCCATTGCCAAAAAAAGGGTGACCTATGACCTGGCAAGACAGATCGAAGGTGCAACCGAAGTAAAGTGCTCGGAGTTTGCCTTATCTATTGTTGAGTCCATGTAGATTGCAATGGTCCCCTGCTAAGCTTTTCTTAATAATAAGGGATATCCTTTTCCCCCCATGTTGTGCAGCCTGCCAAGCCAGGCCTTTTGTTCAGGAAGGAGACCGTCTATGTCACGACTGTCTTGAGTCAATAAGGCCCATAGAACCTCCGGTCTGTACTGTCTGCGGCCAGCCGTTTCACGGTCCGCAAGGTACCGGCCACACATGTGGCCGGTGCATAAAGGACCCTCCATCCTTTAATACTGCCCGTTCTGCATTTCAGTACCATGGGTCTGTCAGAACCCTTATTCACAGGATTAAATATAATGATGACGGATATGCTCTAAGGGCCCTTGCTTCCCTGGCCATGGAGCATGTGTTGTTGGATTACGTGAAGCCAGACATGGTAATTCCTGTGCCATTACACTCGAAACGTCTGAGAAAAAGGGGCTTTAACCAGTCCCTCCGGTTTGCCGGGATGATTTTTCCTCATATTCCGCTGGGAATAGATGTCCTCTCCAGGACATTGAATACTAAACCCCAGACGGAGCTTTCAATGAAGGAAAGACTCAGAAATGTGAAAAATGCCTTTGAGACCGCAAGCCCTCTGCCTGAAGGTGTGGAAACAATACTCCTTCTTGATGATGTCTATACAACCGGGGCTACTGTCAGGGCCTGTGCCAAGGTTCTAAAAAAGGCAGGAGCAAAAGAGGTTCATGTGTTCACTGTGGCAAGGACCGTAATGGTTAATTCATAAGTTCTAAGTTATTTTTGCACTGGATAGACTAATGAACATCGAACATCGAACGTCCAACATCGAATATTGAATGGGGGAAAAAGGACTTTATCCATAAGCTTCGTATCTTATTAAAGGAACTTAGGGAGACCCAGTGATGGTTAAAACTCATTATTGGATATTCGTTTTCCATTCGACGTTGGACGTTCGATGTTCGACGTTCATCTTTCAAAACAATTGATAGCCCATCCAGGTAGGTCTCCTTTGATAAAATCACTGCCTCACAATCCCTGTATTCCAGAAGATTGCTTCAGTCGCATCTCCATCGCAAACACAAAAAAAAGCGCTGGCCAAAATATGAACCAGCGCCTTATCTGCTGAGTGAAATTATTTAGGAGTAAATATATATCTTTAGAATTCGATGGCTAATTGACCGAAGACCAGATCTCGTGTGTTACGATCAAGACCATCATCTGCTTCATACTCATCATAGAGGTAGCCCACTGACACGACCGTGTTGTCAAAGACCTCCTGGTTGAAGTTGATCCCGTAACGACTTCTTGGTAATCTTAAAAATCCGCAATCGTCGGATCCTGCATACTGAAAGGCGATTTCGAGATTCCGCCACCAGTTGTAGTTGTATCCAGCCTCAATGTTCCAGACTGTTGGCTTACCTTTATCGCCATATCCCTCCAGATCTATATGACCAACAGCCGCCATGTATTCCCCATCAACGAAGAAACCCTGATAGCCAACATGCAAATAGGCAGCAGCGCCACCCGCGTAATCATCAATTTCGAGGTCGTAGTGGTCCAGCACTTCCTCTGACCAGTCAGAGTCAGCTATGTTGGATATATAAGAACCCCCGACTAGCAAATCTAGATCCTGGCATTCATCCTCAAAGGCATAGTTGGCATCGAAACCGTAAGTCTCAATATAGTTGTCACTGTCACCTCTTTCATCTACGTCACCGCTGAAAGCATAGGCTGAAACCGTGAAACCTTCCAATTCAGCTCCGATCAACAGGGCCTTTTCATTTGTCTCGCCCAGGAGCAGGGTAAGGGGTGAATCAATGCCAGGGTCATCCGGAAAATGCGTCAAGAGCGCGCCAAAAGGCACATACATTTTACCAGCCTTCAGAAAAGCAGGTGTTACGTCCGGATTTGCTATGGTGATAAATGCCTCATCTACATCAAAGTCTGTCTCCCCTCTAATGTCATCATAAGCTTCTATTGCTCCAGACGGATCTTCGTAAAGCAGAACCATTTCCGCGTTTACCCAGTCATTGATCTCTGCTGCAATGCCGAGTTGAACAGTAGTCATCGACAAATCACTATCCTGTTTATAGTCACCATCGTTCATATCAGTACTATGATATGCTACTCCAAACTCAAGTAGCCCATTGATTGTGATACGTTTTTCCAGTTCGGATAGAAAGCCAGTTGCCCCAGCGCGTTCTAGGAACACTGCCTCCTCCTCCGGAGCTGCCTTCATTTCCCTGAGCTGTTGTTCCACTTCCGTGAGTCGATCAGTGAGTGCTCTGTTTTGCGTGATCAGTTCCTGTACCTGTTGATCCAAATTTCCCCCTGCTGCCGCAGAATTCGGAGCCCAGGAAACCACTGCTACTGCTGCAATGCACAAGCCCAGCAACAGAGCTTTCAAAGTTTTTAAATACATAATCGTCCCCTTCCCTAAAGATTATTTTGATTTACGTATAGATTGATTACTCTTCAGTCTGTATCACAAAATGCATTAATGTGTTTACATAGCAACAAGAAAATACCCTGTCAAGGGAAACATTTGAAAAAAACGCGCTATCATCTGCGTATCTGGCCATAGCCACATCATCAGTTCCTGATCAAAATCGTGCATACCTTGTGGATGTGTTCTGAAATGAGTCCAGTGACTATGAGTTGTGAAGGTACTGCTGATGGCATAAATTTACTGAACTCGCCATTTCTCAGTTTCACGCCGGATTTCTTCCATCTTTTGTAGCTCGAAGCGGAGGCGGCTCAGCTCCTTTTCCAGATTTTGTGTCTCTTCCCGCAGGTTATTAACACTGGATTGCTGCTTTTTATACTCTGATTTCAATTGAAGGAATTTTTCTTCAGTGGATAGAAATTCTTCCAGTAACTTTGCTTCTCCGGGCATTTCGTACTTACAGTCTTCAGAGCGCATGATCCTGATGTATTCATCCTTGGCCCCATCAAAGGCAAATAGATAAAACGCCGCCCTGCATGCATAATCAGGGTCATTGAGCAATGGCTTCAGGCCGGCAACGGCCTTATCGATCTGGCCGTCTCTCAGGTGTAAATTAGCCAGTTCCCATTGGGTATTATGAAATACTATTGAACACCCAACGAGCAATGTCAGGAAGAATATGGCAAAATAGACCAGAAAACAGCTCCTTTTCCTGGTGAAACTGCGACATCTTCCGGTGGTGGACTTTCTACCCAAATTTTACCTCCATGGGCCAGGATAATTTCTCTGGCAATCGCCAGACCGAGTCCGGACCCGTCTTCTTTCCGAATATTTTGAATCTGATAGAATCTATCGAATATTTTTTCTGCTTCAAATTTTTCTACTCCGGGTCCGGCGTCAACAATACCAATTTTTAACCAGTCGTTACCATCATTATCGCTATGATCTAAAATGATCTTAATTTTTTCATTTTCAGGACTAAACTTCATGGCATTGTGCAGAATATTCATAAATGCGCCAATTAGTCGTTCTTCATCAACAGGTATATTTTTTTTTAGCCCTGATACAGGTACAAGCTCTATGTCAAGATTTTTCCTCCGGGCCACGGGTTCTAAGGTCTGGATGATATCCGAAAAGATCTTTGTGATGTCCAGAGGGCGTTTTCTAATAACTTTAAGCCTTGCCTTGAGCTTGGAAAGATGCAGAAGATCATTTATCAGGCCGTGAAATCGGTTCATGTTTCTATTTAATATAGTTACCAAGTTCTGCTGCTCTTCGTTGAGGCTACCTATTCGGGGCTCAGAAAGGAGTTTGGAGGCTTCCATCATGGAAGTCAGGGGAGTCTTTAATTCGTGGCTTGCTATTCCTATGAAATCAGACTTTAGCCTGTCCAATTCTTTGAGCCTTTTTGCCATATTATTAAATGCTTCGGCAAGCTTTCCCAGTTCGTCACGTGACTTTATAGTAATTGGCTGATCAAAATGGCCCTCACCAACGATTTCAGTGCCTTGACGAAGGTAATCGATTGGTCTTTTTATGTATCTATACAGAAATAATGGGGTAAAAACGACGACGCAGACAATGGCTCCGGCCAGTACCAATATAGTTATTTCCATTGCCTGCAAGCTACGGGACGAAATGGTGGAAGATCTGAGACTGATTGCCTGCTGTATGCCTTTTTCCAACTCATACAGCCCTGCCCTTATGCCGGAGATCAGGGTCTTGACTTCCTCTTCTCGCTGGGCCTCAATAGGTGTGATCTCGGGCGGGCTACTTTTGGGTAAGCTTGCATTGGCAATACCTGCAAGTTTTTCGAGTTCATCCAGATTAAGCTCAATATCATTGACAATAGGGATAATTTTTTTTGGACCGTCTCTCTGTACACTGATCAAATTGTCCTTAAAGTCCTGGATCAGAGACATAAGAGATTGGTAGGCGTCCTCTTTATATAGAGTTACGAGACGACGGCCTTCAGCTTCCATTGAAGGTGATATTGCTTTAAGTTGTTCTATGGTTTTAGATAGTTCTACGTCGTGCTTGGCTACGCTCGTCGCAAAACGTTCCAAATCTGATAGGCTGTAGATTGATACTACGCAAGGCACTATCATAATAACCGAAAGTATCAGGTAACCAATAAAAAGTTTGTTAAAAAGGCTTAGGCCGTTTTTTAATAATTCCATTACTCAGAATTTTAGCACAACTTAAATATTTTTTTCAACAGGAAATGAAAATAGAAAAGGAAATGACCAATACCTCCAATATTAGACCAGCGGATAAAAACACTCCTTCAAGGGCACGAATCCTTTTCGTAGATGATGATAAGGATATACTCGTAACGACAAAGATGCGCCTCAAGCTCTTTGGTTATGAGAATGTGATCACAGCCTCAAATCCTATAGATGCCCTTAAGATATTCAAGGATCAGGAGGAAAAGATTGACCTTCTTTTGTCTGACCAAAGGATGAGCGACATGAGCGGGCAAGAGCTCATGGAAAAGTGTTTGGAAATTGATCCTGATCTTCAGACCATTATTTTCACCGCCTATGGCACTATAGAGAAGGCGGTTGAGGCTGTAAAGGCCGGGGCCTTCTCCTATGTCGAAAAGCCTATAAATCATGAGGATCTGGCCTTGAAGATAGAAAAGGCCATTGAGAAGAGAGAATTGTTGAAAAAAGTGGCTAACCTTGAACGTATAGTGGGAGAGCAATTCCAGTTTGCGGACATGATTGGCATCAGCCCTCAGATAAAGGCCGTATTCAGGCAGATAGTCCAGGTTGCCCCTGTTGAAAGCACCATAACTATCTACGGTGAATCAGGAACCGGAAAGGAATTGGTGGCTAATGCCATACACTACCACAGCCCAAGAAGCAAAGGACCTTTTGTGGCTGTTAATTGTGCAGCCATCCCGGAAACATTACTGGAAGACGAGTTTTTTGGCCATGTAAAGGGAGCCTATACAGGTGCTGTAAGCAGTAAGATAGGCTTTTTCAGACAGGCCCATAAGGGCACGCTGTTTCTGGATGAAGTGGGGGAAATGAGCAAGGCCATGCAGGCCAAACTACTGAGGGTCATAGAGACGGGAGAAATAAAACCCCTGGGGAACGACCATGTGCACAAGGTATATGTAAGACTGATAGTGGCAACCCAGAGAGACCTCGGTAAACTGGTTAAAGAAGGTCGTTTCAGAAAGGATCTGTATTACAGAATTCATGTAGTTCCAATCGATATTCCTCCTTTGAGGGAAAGGCGAGAAGATATTCTCCTGTTAATGCAACATTTTTTTAAGAAATATGAAACCAAAATGGGTAAAGATATAAAGAGAATCGAGGGGGATGTTATTGAAGGTTTTCGAACATATAGCTGGCCGGGGAATGTCCGTGAGTTGAAAAACGTAGTTGAATATCTTGTTGCAATTTCTACTGGAAACACCATAACCAGCGCAATGTTTGCAAATACGTCCCTAGCCGGTAGTTGGCTGTCACAAAAAAAAGTTCCGCTAAGAGAGGCCAAAGACGAATTCATCAAGAAATATCTGGAAGATCTTTTCAGAATTACAAAAGGGAATGTCAGCAAAGCTGCCAAGTCTGCGGGTTACTATAGGGCGGATTTTTACAAACTTTTTCAGAAATACGACCTGGACCCTAAGAATTATCGCGGTGCCAAAAAGGTCGTAAAGACTGAGGATATATCTGTTGACCTGCTCGATTAGCTATTAGCCGTTAGATTTTAGCTTAACAGTTTGTTTTTATACAAAGTTTTTACCTAATAGCTAATAGC
>CAZYEJ010000044.1:11668-19545 GCA_964646435.1 uncultured Thermodesulfobacteriaceae bacterium | reverse complement strand
AGAAATAGCCGTTGAATGTTCGGTATTGGATATTCGTTTTTCATTCGATGTTGGACGTTCGATGTTCGATGTTCGACGTTCATCTTTCAAAACAGCTCCGTATGGCATAAATGTAACCTGTGAACGTTTACAAAATAACTTAGCGCTTATGGTGGTACCCCCTATAGATAATATTGTATGTCGCAAATACTATGGTCAACGAGATGTCTTTTGAACGTCTTCCCTTTAAGGCACACCTTGACGAATTAAGGCGTCGGCTGATAACCTGTTTCGTTACCATAGCAGTGGCTTTTGTGCTCTGCTATGCGTTCTCGGATTTTCTGGTCTCCATGCTGTTCTATCCTGTCAATCAGGCCCTGCCCCCTGGTAGTTCTCTGGTATTCACAGCCCTTACAGAGGGTTTCATGACCTATCTCAAAGTTGCCTTCTGGAGTGCTGTCATCCTTTCCACTCCCATGATCTTGTATCAGACATGGAAGTTTGTAGCTCCGGGTCTATATGATAAAGAGAAAAAGTTTACAAAAAGCTTTATGTACTGGGGTATATGCCTGTTCATCTCAGGAGGTCTTTTTGGTTACTGGGTCATAATGCCTGTTGCTTTTTCTATTACCCTAGGCTTTGCAAACCAGGGTCTGGAGGCAATGCCCAGGCTACAGAATTATTTGATTTTTTCCCTTAAGGCCATCTTTACTTTTGGTCTGGTTTTCGAAATTCCATTCCTTATGGCCTTGGCCGCCCGCTACGGTATCGTGCCCGGAGAATATTTTTCAAAGCACAGAAAGGCTAGTTACATAGCTCTATACGTATTGGCAGTGCTGCTTGTCCCAACGGATGTGTTCTCGCAAATACTTATTTTCTTTCCGCTAATAGGTGTTTACGAGGCTGGAATACGGCTCTCCATGTGGTTCGGGACAGACCATAAACCCGCATCTTTGGGTGAAAAGTAAAGGCGGTTTACCTCAATGCCAACTTGAGACCTAGTACACCACACCTTAATGCTGCTCCCGCCAAGGCTGTCAGAGAGCCGATCCTCGCCGGTGTACGATCATACTTCCAATAGAGAAAAACTGCGCTCCTGTGAAAGTGATAAAGAGCCAGCCACCTGGCATTTTTGCCGGCCTGGCCAACATGGTGGACTACAGGCCCGACTCCTGGATAATAGGTCACCTTCCATTCTGCAGACCGAAATCGGGTACACCAGTCACAGTCTTCCCAATACAAAAAAAACCTCTGGTCCATGGGCCCGACATCTTCCACTGCCGAGCGTCTCACGATCATGCAGGCCCCGGAGACCCAATCCACATTAATAGGCTCGCGCAGAGATTGGGATGTCAAAATATTTTTTCGGGTAAAGGGATTATCAGGCCATAGACGTGAAATGAGAGAGGTCCTTCCGAAAAAGACAGTAGCGAGAGTGGGAAAGGCCCTGGCAGATCCCTGGATAGAGCCATCGGCATCTAATATTTTTGGGCCTACAATGCCCACATGAGGATTCTTTTTCAGCCATTCCTCAAGAGGACCCCATAAAGGCCCTGATATTACTGCATCCGGGTTCAAGAGACATACATATGGTGCCGTAGCCTTAGCAAGGGCCTGGTTGACCGCCCCGGCAAAACCGACATTTTCACTATTTGCCAACCAGACAACTTCGGGAAACCGTCTTACCAGATCATCAGGGAGAGGGACTTGGCTGTTATCCACTACATAGATTGTATTAAGCTTTGCCGGCTCCCACTTCTCAAGCCCGGAAAGGCAGTTGTCTAGCGCTTCATAGCAACGGTAATTGACGATTATTACGTCAAAGCTCACTCAAGCCTCCTTACCCATCATTCCAATACATCCTCACTACAATGCTCCATTTGGGGCAAAGCCCCTTCTGCTTTGAGCCGCTCTATTATTAAAGGCCACCACCTCATCATAGGACACTCCATCACCTCCAAAGATATCCAGTGCACTTCCTATAGTGAGATCTAATCTATCCTGACTGAGTTCCTTCACCAGGTAAAGGTCTTTTATGGAACGGGCGCCTCCGGCGTAAGTAGTAGAGATAGGTGTCCAGCGGCCCAATAGCTCCACGAGATCCTCCTCTACTCCCCCGCATTTTCCTTCCACATCTGCTGCGTGAATCAAAAACTCAAAGCAGTACTTTGAGAAATAATCAAGGGTCTCAGGAGAAATAATCACGTCAGTAAATCGCTGCCACCTGTCAGTAACGATATAATAATCTCCGCCTTTTTTTCTGCAGCTCAGGTCCAGAACCAGCCGATCCTTGCTTACAAGCCTTGCTAGGGCCTTAAGCCGTTCTTCATTTATAGTGCCTTCCCTGAAGACATATGAAGTCACTATAATGGCCGCCGCCCCATGATCCAGCCAGTATCTCGCATTGTCCGCATTGATCCCGCCGCCCATCTGTAAGCCGCGCGGCCAGGCTGAGAGGGCCTCTGTGGCTGCGGCTTCATTCCCAGGACCCAGCATAATTATGTGCCCGCCGGTGAGGCCGTCACGTCTGAAAAGCTGTGCATAATAAGATGAAGGCCTTTCAGCGACATAATTTTCCTTAAGGGCCTCGGGATTGTCATCGCTGAGAGTAGAACCCACAATTTGCTTTACCTTGCCTCTGTGAAGATCGATACATGGCCGGAATTTCATGCTAAAGTCCTTTTTTTATAAATAACAAAATTGTGCTTATACGTCAAAGAATGTGGCCTTTATCCTTCCAGGTTCCTTCCAGCGAAGGTGAAAATTTTCATATCCTTTCAGTGGGCGACGATGGTGTCGGATAAAGATGCGATAATTTTATCCGGGCATCTTCGGCTGTGCACTGCCAATTAACCGTGGCGTTTTTAAAGTACCATGATTTTCCAATTGAAGTTGAGACATTTCCTTATCAGAAACTTTTTGGCCATTTTTATATCTCTTCCGAACCAAGGTTGCTTTTACTTTTAATCCAGGGCCTTTCTTAGGGATTGTTTTCGTCTTTCTCAAATATTTAAGTATTGTCTCGTAGCTATTCAGGGGCACCCCTTTCCAGTTATTGCTGATGGCACTGAATAAGCGATATTCAATCGGGTTCCATTTTGATGCGCTTGGTGGATAGTGACAAACTGTTACGCAGAGCCCGAATGGATCACATAGTTTTCTCTGTAACTCATACTTCCGTGCTCTTGGGCGATATCCATTACTTCCTCGCGCATTCGCCAGAATGAGAAACGGGCGTTGTAATACCGTGAATGGATACGAATTTAGTAATAAACATCGAACATCCAACATCGAATGTTGAATGGGAAAAGATAAAAAAACAGGAATAGCTATTGAATGCTTGGTATTGGGTGTTTGTTTTTTTATTCGATGTTGGACGTTCGATGTTCATTTTTCAAATCAACCCTGCTTCCTGAAAGCTGTAGTATCCTTTTTTTGTCACAATTAGATGATCAAGGACTCTGATACCAAGTATCTTCCCTGCCGCTGTCAGTTGTTCATGTATTTTCAAATCGCTGTTGCTCGGTTTGAGGTCGCCGGAAGGATGATTGTGGGCAAAAATGACAGCCGCGGCCCTGTCTGATATGACATCCGCATAAACTTCACGTGGATGAACCGGACTACGGTCAACCAGCCCAATCGTGACAATCCTCTTTTCAATCACTTCATGGGCGCCATTAAGGGAAATGCAAACAAAATGCTCTTGCTTTTTATCGGCAATACCAGCCAAAAGAGGCACCACATCCTGGGCCCCGGTTACCTTTACAGCATCCTTAATCAGATACCGTCTTGCAAGTTCAAAAGCCGATAGGATCTGGGCGGCCTTTGCCAGGCCAATTCCACGCACCGCCATAAGGTGTTCAATAGTGAGATTTTCCCTGTGTTTGCGGATCAGTTTAGCAACACTGCGGGATATCGTTCTGAGATCCTGGCCTTTTACACCTCTCCCCAGGATTGCGGCCAACAGTTCCTCATCAGTTAAGGCGGATGCGCCCCTTTCCTTAAGTTTTTCCCTGGGGCGATTATGAGCAGGCAGGTCTTTGATATTTTTCATGGTAAACTTTCAAAAAATTCTGTATGTAGAATTTTGGAGAATTTGTTATCCATTATTCCGATTGCATTTCATTCAACCTATTATAAACCTTATGCAGCATCCATTCTTTCACAACATCACCAAAGGACGTGTCATCCATAATTTTTCTAGATATATCCAGGTTGCTGTCCATCCTCTCGATCAATTTATTGAGAAACATATCTTCAAAACCGAATTTAAAATTGCCAATGTTGTTGTTTTTGGCCTGCTCTGATAATTTTTTATCCGCAATTAGTTCCTCTTCAATTTGAGTGAAGAAATATTTATCGGCATCAGTAAAATCCGTTCCAAATTTATCGTTTAAAATTTCAATAATTTCCGAGAGCCTGGCCAATTCCTCTTTTTCTTTTTTTGTCCCTGCCTCCATTATTGGATGAAGCTCACTCGCGTTGTCTTTTTCAAGGACAATTGTGCCTTCTCTTATTTTTTGCAGCCTGTAGTATTCAAGGGCTACTTCATCGTTGATTTTGAATCTTGCTGAAACATCTTGCTTTGGCAGCTTATTTAAAAGAAGGCGGGCGTAGGCATAAAATTTTTCCAGATCAATATCCGCAAACGGCATGATCTGGGACAAAAATGCATAAAGCCGGATAAAAGTAGTCAGCGTGTGTTTGAAATCATCCTGCTTCTCTTCGTCTTTAATGACCTGAAAGCGGTCAACCGCGGGATCGATGAAGGAATTGAGCATGGCGTGGTCTTTTGCGCCACGAAGCTTTCGTGATTTAAAAAAGATCCTGGAAAAAGCATCGATTTCAGATTGCCATATGATTCGAAACCCTTCGATCCTGTTTTTCAGATCATAGAGCTTATTTGGATCGGTTGTTGAAGAAAGCATCGTCTGCTCATAATAGGGCTGAAATGCATCTAATATTTCCTGCTCGTCATTGGCGAAATCAAGGATAAACGTATCTTTTTTCCCCGGATATATTCTGTTCAGGCGCGAAAGGGTCTGCACAGCTCTTACACCGGACAGTTTTTTATCCACATACATGGTATGGAGCAACGGCTGATCAAATCCGGTCTGATATTTTTCCGCCACGAGTAGGATTTGATATTCGTTAGTTGCGAATTTATCCGGCAGTTCTTTTTCCTTAAATCCGTTGATTCCCAATTCGGTATAGGAAATCCCGGTATCTCTATCGGTAAATGGGGTAAACGCAACGAGCGTCTTGATATCGGTATATCCTTTTTCCTTAATGTATTTATCGAATTCTGTTTTGTACCTGATAACATGGGGTCTGGATGAAGTGACCACCATCGCCTTTGCCTTCCCGCCTATTTTGGGCATAACGCACTGGCGGAAATGTTCAATAATAACCTCTGTTTTCTGGGCCAGGTTATGGGGATGAAGCGAGAGAAACCTGGCTATTGCCCGGCTTGCTTTTTTTCTATTGATGTCGGGGTCATCTTCAATGGCTTTTGATAGTCGGAAATAGGTCTTGTAGGTAGTGTAGTATTTTAACACATCCAGGATAAAGTTTTCTTCAATCGCCTGTCTCATGGAATAAAGATGAAACGGAGCAGGTTTTCCATCATCGCCGGTTTGGCCAAAAACTTCGAGAGTTTTTGCCTTTGGTGTTGCGGTAAATGCAAAAAAGGCAAGGTTGGGTTGCTTGCCGCGCGCCAGCATTGAGCTCCTTATCTCATCTTCAATATCATGATCTTCACCGTACTCAGGAGGCTCATTCCGGGCATCATCGCTCATATCAATGACTGTCAATGCTTCTTTCATCTTCTTTGAAGACTCGCCGCCCTGGGAGCTGTGGGCCTCATCCACAATTATGGCATAGTTTCTTTCGGAAAAGTTGCCGATTTTATCGAGCACAAATGGAAATTTCTGAAGAGTGGTGATAATTATATTGGTTCCGGCGCTTAGGGCCAAGGCAAGTTGGGTGGAATCCTTGTCTATTTTTTGTACAACCCCGAGCTTATGTTCAAACTGATATATGGTGTTCTGAAGCTGTTGATCCAGGACAAGCCTGTCTGTAACAACAATTACCGAGTCAAAGACCCTTTTATCGTTATCATTATGCAGACTGGACAGCCTATAGGCCAGCCAAGCAATGGAATTGCTTTTGCCGCTGCCTGCTGAATGCTGAATCAGATAATTATTACCCGGGCCTTTTTGCCTGGCATCCTGGGCCAGCTTTCTAACAACATCCAATTGATGAAACCTGGGAAATATGAGCTTTTCCTTTTTAAATATTTTTCCATCGACCTTATATTCTTCAGCCTGCAAGAGAAGAAAAGAACCGATTATATCCATCCAGCTATCTTTGGCCCAGACATACTCCCACAGGTAGGAGGTTTTATGACCATTCGGATTGGGAGGATTCCCGGTGCCTTTATGATAGCCGAGATTAAAAGGAAGATAGCGGGTGGCTTTGCCTTCAAGCCTGGTCGTCATATATGCTTCGTCAGTATCAACGGCAAAATGCACAAGGGCGCGTTTTTTAAATTTGAAAAGCAGCTCGTTCGGGTCCCTGTCAACCGCATACTGCCATCTGGCATTTGCCGCATTCTGGCCGGTAAACTGGTTTTTCAGCTCCACAGTTGCGATCGGCAGGCCGTTAAGACTGAGCAGTATGTCAATTGAGTTTTCATTCTTAAGGCTGTATTTTACCTGACGGGTCACGGTGAGCCGGTTTTTATCGTATAATGCAAGCGTTTCAGGATTCAGCCTACTGGCCGGTTTGAAATAGGCCATCTTAAACCGGACGCCATAATCTACAAAGCCCTTGCGGAGCACATCAAGCGTGCTCCGGTTGTCCAGTTCCTTAAAAAGGCGTTGCAGAACCTTGGATTCAACCTGAGGGCCGTGGATTTCAGACAGTTTTTTCCAGGACTGTGGCTGGGTATCCTGAAGAAAAGCAAAA
The DNA here is from genome assembly GCA_964646435.1 of uncultured Thermodesulfobacteriaceae bacterium. Classification (GTDB taxonomy): domain Bacteria; phylum Desulfobacterota; class Dissulfuribacteria; order Dissulfuribacterales; family UBA3076; genus UBA3076. Next base: position 12,597 of record CAZYEJ010000044.1, on the reverse strand, counting down.
ATCATTTTTGGATCAAAGGCCAGTTCCCGGCTGAAATCTGAAGGATTGCCCTTGGTATAACCGCCCTTTTCAATAAGGCTCTTTTCGATTGCCTCTTCAAATGCCTGTTCTGTGGTTGTTGCAGTCATGATGTTTTTTCTTTTGAATATGTTTCGTACGGGCGAACCTTGTGTTCGCCCTTGCGTCTTGTGTTCGCCCCTACGGTTTTTCACCGTGCATTGGGATTTTCCCGATCCAGATCCCATTTTTTGGGATTATCCATGATATATTTGCGGATCTTGTTTAATTCATTGTCATCACGCACAATATGTTCATAATAATTGCGCTGCCATAATTTGCCAGGAAACGGTGGCCATTGTTTTTGTTTTACACCATGTCGATACCGTGCCGTGGTCAACGATTTGAACCGATGAACAATATCCGGCAATGATAATCCCGCCGCCGTAGGGGTAGGCCCCCGTGCCTGCCCTATATTAATGTGATCGGTTGTTTTTGGGCAACCACGGGGGGTTGCATCAGTGCAGGCACGGGGGCCTGCCCCTACAAGGATAATTATGCCATGGATATGGTTCGGCATGATTTGAAATTCATCAATATTAATCCCCGGATAATTGATTGGCAATTCATCCCAAATCATTTTCACCATCTGCCCCGCGTCATTCAAAACCATTTTTTCATTTATTATATTCCCGAAGAGACATTCCCTGTTTTGTGTACAAATGGTTACAAAATATGCACCCGCCTGAGAATAATCATATCCACGCAAACGGATGGATTTACGGTTTTTATCATATTTTGATTCCATTGCATGTATCCCCACCCCTTCTATCCTGTATCAAATTTTCCGTAGGGGCAACCCCCTGTGGTTGCCCATCCCCTGTGGTTGCCCATCCCCTGTGGTTGCCCATCCCCTGTGGTTGCCCATCCCC
>CAZYEJ010000044.1:0-11568 GCA_964646435.1 uncultured Thermodesulfobacteriaceae bacterium | reverse complement strand
GGCAGGCACGGGGATTGTTCGGGCAGGCACGGGGATTGTTCGGGCAGGCACGGGGATTGTTCGGGCAGGCACGGGGGCCTGCCCCTACGTTCGTACATCTATTTTGCCGGTTACGACCTCGGAAATCAGGGCGGTGCGATATTCTTGTAAAAGGTCGATTTGTTTTTTGATTTTGGAGATTGTTTGGTCGATTTTGGTTGTTTTTTGATGAATAAATGATGAGATTTCGTTTTGTTCATTCTTATCTTTCGGATAACAAACAAAATAATTTTCTATGAATTCATTCGGCACCCTTTTTTGACCTGCCGCACCGGTCATCAATGCTTCGCCAAATTTCATAAACCGATCCGTTCTCGTTATGTAAAAAAGGTATTCTTTGGGAAGACACCTTGGACGAATTACATGAAATTCAGTTGAACCAAATCCAATATTGCTACCTAAATTTGTTATTAGCGCACCTTTTCCATTTTCAAAACAAGGTGTTATCTTAGCAATTATTACATCATTCTCTTCGAAACAAGTAAACCCATTCCACAATTCTCTAATTGATTTTTTAATATCAGTCTGAATTCTTCCCTCTTCTGAAACTTTTTCCATAGGTAAAAAGGTAACAAGTTTATTAGATTCTCTAAATTCAATATAAGCAGATTTTGATGGATTTATTTCTGCAACATATTTCAACTTTTTAATCTCCCAATGCTGCGGCACCTCCCCCAGCCATTCAATCCCCGAATCCTTCATCGGCGCATCGGGATTCAATCCTTTTGTTACCGCATGATTAATTATTGCGGCGCGCTCCTCCTTTAGCAGTGCAATGAGCTTTTGCTTTTTTGAGATGAGGTCGTCGATTTGGGTAATTTTGCGGTCGAGGTAGGCGGCAATGGCGGTTTGTTCATCATAGATAGGTACAGCAATAGGCAAATTAGCAATAAAGTTCCAACTTACCCTTGGCATTTTTGCCCCAAAAGTAGAACCATCAACTATGTCAATAAAGGGTTTAGACAAAAACCGATAGAAAGCAAATCTGGAAGAGATTCCAAATTCAGGTCTCATTACAAAAATATCACCAACTGATGCACCCGAGAATTTAGCATTTAGGACTTTTGCCAAATATGGTCGTAATTTTCCAAACAGAACATCTCCCTTACGAAATAAAATACCTTCCCCTTGGTAATCGCCTTCAGAATCGATAAAATGGCCTGTCCAACTTTCTATATTCTCCAATGCAACTTTCTTCATTTGTAACGAACAATTTTTTTCGGTAATCAATCTAAAAAAATACTTTATTCTCTTAACCTCCCACCCCTCCGGCACCTCCCCAATCCACTCAACCCCGGAATCCTTATATTTCGGATACGGCTTCATTTTTTTATTCTTGCCTCCAGCCGTTTCCGTGCCATTTCAACGGCTTTGTGAAGTTTTTGCTCCAGCACTTCGCGTTTTGGCAGTTCGATCATATATTGGGTTACCTTGATGTCGGCATCGAGGCTCATGGTTTTAATTACCCTTTTTTAAATTTTGCGTTAATTGTTACGTGTTAAAAGCATAACTTAGACGCAATCTTTATTTTCTGGTTTATTCATATATATCAGATAGTTTTGGATGCATTGCGAGACATGCATTGCGTCCAAATTGCGTTTGACAGCTATCTTTTTTAAGGAAACTGTTCATGCAGAACGTGAATACCTGTTTTCCAGTTTCCTTTCTCATATTTCCACAACCTCATTCATCAAACCCTGAGTTTCCAATTCAAGTTCAAGAATATCCGTCCGGATTTTTTCCAGGCTCCTTAATGGCTTGTATTTGTAGAAATATTTCGTAATATTGATTTCATATCCTTTTACTGTTTTGCTCTCATCAATCCAGGCATCAGGTACATGGGGCAGGACTTCCCGCTCGAAGTATTCCCTGATATCTTTCTTTAGAGGTACGTTTTCATTATCCCGCAACGAGGTATCCGGCTCAGGATTGCCCTTTTTATCTAGGCAAATATCTGCTGTTTCATCCTGTTCAGACAAGGCCTTCAAAACAGTCTTTTTTATTGGCGCAGGTAAAGACAAACCATATTTTCTGCAATGTTTTTTGAGAACTTTTTCAAATTTCTCTCTGTTTTTATAAATCACAGAGCCATCCATGCTCTTGAGCATAGCAAGTATCTTTTGTTGCAGTTTCCCCCCTTCTTCTTTTTGTTGTAAGCCTGCTTTCCCCTTTTTTTTCGGCTTGGAAAAGTTTTGAAAGACCTTTTCATTTTCAAACAGGGCTATTCTTTCTTCTGAGGCCTGGAAGTTGAGCCTCAAAGGCCGTTCAACGGTGATCCGGTTATAGCCGAAATCTTCATTGTCAAAAATTTTGCAAAATTCGTTTTCCGCGAAATCACCATAGATTCCGGTTATTTCGTCGATCTGTCTGTCGCTGATCTCATTTCTTTTGTTGCCCAGGCTCCGGCTTATCTTTTCAAAAAATGAAACAGCATTGACCACCTGGATTTTTCCTTTACGTTCAACCGGTTTCCGGTTTGTTAAAATCCAGATATAGGTAAATATGCCGGTGTTGTAAAAAAGCTGGTCCGGCATGGCGATGATGGCTTCCAGCATATCATTTTCAATGATCCATTTTCGGATTTCACTCTCTCCGCTGCCGGCGCCGCCGGAAAAAAGAGGCGAACCATTAAAGACGATGCCGAGCCGTGTGCCGTTGTTTGACTGTTTCATCTTGGAGATCATATGCTGCAAAAACAAAAAAGAACCATCGCTGATTCGGGGAAGTCCGGCGCCGAACCGTCCGCCATAGCCTTTTGTTTCATGCTCTTTTTTGATATAGGTCTGAACCTTTTTCCACTCAACTCCAAAAGGAGGGTTGGAAAGCATATAATCAAATTTTTCCGATTCCAGGCCGTCCATGGTAAAGGAATTACCGAATTTGATGTTGGCCGTATTCTCCCCCTTGATAAGCATATCGGATTTGCAGATGGCGTATGATTCAGGATTTACCTCCTGTCCGAAAATCTCCAGCCTGGCACGGGGGTTAAGCTCCCGTAAATAGTTTTCCGCCACAGACAGCATCCCTCCTGTCCCACAGGCCGGATCGTAAATTGTTTTTACAATCCCTTTTCTGGTCAGGATTTCCTTGTCATTTAAAAATAAGAGGTTGACCATTAACCTGATAACTTCGCGAGGAGTAAAATGCTCCCCGGCAGTTTCATTCGACAATTCAGAAAATTTTCTGATAAGTTCCTCAAAGACGTACCCCATTTCAATGCTCGAAACATTATCAGGATGAAGATCCACTTCACTAAAACGGCTTGCAACCAGAAACAGAAGATTAGCTTCGTCAAGGCGGGTAATCTGATCATTAAAACTGAAATATTCAATTATTTTCCTGCCGCCGCTGGAAAACCCGTTGATATAGTTTCTTAAATTTGCGGCTATATTATCAGGATCGGCCTTAAGCTTCTCAAAGTCCAATTTGCTTTTATTATGAAAATTAAAACCGGCAACTTTGTTAAGCACTGGCTCGGTATTTTTAAACTTCATGGATTTTAATTTCGGCAGATAATCGAGGACTTTTTGCTTAGTAGGTTCCAGAACACAGTCAAGTCTCCGCAGGACGGTAAAAGGGAGTATGATTTTCCCATAATCGGACTGTTTGTAGTCTCCTCGCAATAGATCTGCGATACTCCAGATGAAATTGGCAAGTTCTTTAATCTTTCCATTGTTCGCCATTACAAAACCTCTCCAAAGTGTCGTACTTCCCTTCCCAAACCAACTCTGTCTTCATCTGCGAAAACGGATGCGGGTTATCCAGTCCCCAATGCCCAGTCTTCTCGCATGGTTATGAGATACTCAATGAATCATCCCGTCACTCATGTCCCAAATCAATCCCTGCCAACCGTCGATAAGTCCTTCATCACCACACTCAGGGCAGAACCAGTGTATCCGGTTGTCTATCTCAAATTGAATCTGCAAAATGCCTTTACAGGGTTTTCTTTTCGGCCGCCGCCAGCATCTCGGCGCTTTTCCCGCGGCCAGACCACGGTCACATAACGTTGCATAGGTTACGATCTCCGCCAGTTTTCTTACTTTTAACTTCAGTTGAGGTACAGCCGGTCCGTTCTTCTGTTCATTAAGCCAGTGCCTGATGTCAATTATCCACATTTCTTCTTATTCCATTTTGTAATCTTCGGGCAACATGGGTGACACTTTAGGTTTTAATTTATGCAATGTCTCGTAGCTGGCCCTGCCATGATGTTGCAGGCAACCCAGGACGATGGCAGGGTGCAGTCCAAGACATTCAGCGCAATAGCGGATTTTAATCTCGGAAATCCGTCTGGTTGTGGCAAAATTAGTCAGAATATCTTTGCTTTTGAGTATTTTTGCGGCAAAATTATCCGCCTCCCTTTCTTTTGCATTGGAAAGATCTAGATGTTCAAGACTGTCAATGTAAAGTGAACTCCGTTTCCGGCCATGTAGCGCCACATGACCGATTTCGTGAGCTATAGTAAACCAGAAATTATCGATCCTATCTTGACGGCAGGTATAGAGTATGACTGGATGATTTTTGATCCGGAAGGCTGCGCCGTCCGTGTAGGTTTTGGGCAGGTGTGGTAGCACGGCAAAGATGACACCGCATTGGACAAGTCTGTTTAGAAAAATTTTCACTCCTTCAGGTTCTGTTGAAAAAGCAGGGATGTCGGAGGCCAGGGCAAGCAAAGTCGCTCTGCTGTAAGGTCTTTCCGGCAATTTGTCCCGCAGGTAATTTTGGGCAATTTGCTGCCATGTTAACGCGTGGTACGGATTGAATTGGCGATAATTTTCAGATTTTTTGAGACTGACTGCAGCTCGCTGTTCAAGAAAACCGAAATCAAGTTCTTCCATGCCCCAAAAGTCCTTAACCGCTTTTATAAGGGCATCCTTGGCCTGGGGGAAATATCCACGTTTTCGCAGCTCCCGCACCGGCATATATCGATAGATAAGCGCCTTGGCTGCGGTTTCAGCATTTTTTGCGTCTTCCTGAAGCCTAAGTCTGTATTGAGTGTCGAAGTTGAGCCAATATTCCGGGCTTTGTTTGAAGACAGCGCTTAACTGACATGCCATGTCAAAGGTTATGGCTGTTTTATTGTTAAGTAGACTGCTGATATGCTTTTCTGTCTTGCCAAGGATCTCTGCCAGGGCTTTTTGGTCCCATCCGTAATATTCCAGCTCCTCTTTTATGGAATCGCCGGGTCCGAGAGTAATAAATGGTTGATATTTAGTCATTACAGTACCTCATTCGTAATGCTTCGATACATTAACTATCAAAACATGGCCGAAGGTCCGTTTTTTATCTTCAAATTCTATCTCGAATTCCAACCTGTATTTTCGAGTAATGCGGATGGAGAATCTGTTTGGGTATCCGGCAAGTTTTTCAAACTCCATGGAAGACGGATTGCGGAGATCGAAAATATCTTTCGCCGCCTCAATTCGATTAATTCTTTCAACCAGTTTGTTGCAGAGTACCTTGTCCATAAAGGAATATTTTCTGCTGCGCCCCTTTGTATATAACTCCACCAAATATTTATTTGAGAAACCAAATTCCATTTTAATGGCCATCAAAATTGTATACGAATACCAGTAATAATGCAATAGTTGAATTTACCTCAGAGGTAAATTATTGATGCTGCTATAGTGCTAAAAATGCTATATCAGCCATTCATACGTCCTCTTGATAACGCCAGCCATCAATTTCCGTCTTGCGATTAAGAAAGCAAAGTAATCCATGTGATACCATTGGTCGGGAAATGCGTTGTCCCGGTAAAAATCCGAAACTCAGCGGCAGGATCGTAACAAAATGGCTTCAGCTTTCAGCTTCAGGCTTTCAGCTCTTATGCAACGCAGTATATGGGGTATTTTCAGCGGAATCATGATTCAAACCTTGCACCAACAGGAATCGGCCTGCCCCTCAAAAACTCTGCGCAGGGCATACGCCTCTTCCCCGGCCACTGAAGCTCTCTGATACCGAGATAGCCTTTTTCTGTGGCAATCACCACACCGTCCTCTCCAACACGACAGACCGTACCGGGTTCCATATCCACGGCATCCATCTCTATTACAAAAGGCATATAGATACGAAGACGCTGACCATTCCAAATGGTATAGGCACCTGGTCTCGGGTCAAGGGCCCGAATCAGGCATAAAATACGCTTCGCAGGTTGAGACCAGTCAAGCCTTGCCATCTCCGGCTTGATGGGAGGGGCATAGCTTATGCCTTCCTCAGGCTGGGATCTCGGTTTTAGAGTGCCCTTGTTTAGTTCTTCCAGTGCCTGCACAAAAAGCCTGGCCCCTAACTCGGCCATACGTTCATATAGCTTACCAAAAGTCTCCTCCGGCCCAATGGTCAGTGCTTTCTGAAGGAGCAAGGGACCTGTATCCATCCCGACATCCATCTTCATAATGGTTATGCCGGTCTCAGTATCTCCTTGTATAATGGCCCACTGTATCGGCGCTGCCCCTCGATATGCGGGGAGCAGGGATCCATGGACGTTGATAGGCATTATTCTCGGAATATCAAGCAGTTCCTGAGGAAGTATCTGGCCATAGGCAGCAACGACCAGGAGATCCGGGTCAAGGTCCCGTACCTGACTCAGGAACTCTGGAGAGCGGACCTTCTCGGGCTGGAACACGGCAATGCCCGCCTTTTCTGCCAAAACCTTTATTGGAGAGGGCACCAACTTCCTGCCCCGCCCCTTGGGCCTGTCAGGCTGGGTCACTACAGCCACTGTCTGATTTGGACCTTCCATTAAGGCCTTCAGCACTGGAACTGCAAATTCAGGAGTACCCATAAACACAATTTTATGCGAATTCATAACTCCCACGAACCTCCTGACAAATGCTATTCCGGAAACGCTCTTCTACTCCTCTCTGGGACGGATCTTTGGCCACTTTTTTCTGAAAAGAAGCTTTCTTACAGGATTCAAGCGGTCCACAAAACATATACCCTTCAGGTGGTCCAGCTCATGCTGTATACACCGGGCAAGGAGTCCTTCGGCCTCTATTCTGACTTCCTTTCCGTTCCGGTCATAGCCAACCAGATGCAGTCTGAAGGCCCGTTTTACAGGGGCTACATAGTTCGGGACACTCAGGCAGCCTTCTTCACCCACTTCCTCTCCTTCCAATTCTGTGATACGAGGGTTAATTACTACTATAGGATTTGGGCCCTCTTCAGAAGGAGTTACATCCATGATCACCAGTTGCTTGAGCTCGCCTATCTGGTTTGCTGCAAGGCCTATCCCTTTGGCCTTGTACATCATTTCCAGCATTTGGTCGATCAGGCCCTGAAATTCTCCGTCTATCCTCTCAACAGGTCGGGCCTCTTGTCTTAATATCTCATGTGGATAGATTAGTATTTTCATAACAACAAAATAATAATGTCTACAGGATGGCCAAGCAAGCACTACCTCGGAAATTATGAGAATTCATGCCCTTAGAAAAGACCTTCTGAGACCCGCGGCCCGGGATTTCCGATTCCTTCTGGGTCGCGGATACCCGAGGAAGTCCGCCCTTTTATTTGTAGGAAACCACTTCCAGCTCCATCAAGGAGAACGGGACCTGCTTTATCGCGGAGTCTTCACCAAAGAGCAGAGTATGGCACGGTGTGCTAAGATGGTGCACGTGGGGGCAATCAAAGGGAAAAAATTAATCATAGACGGCCACAACATACTTATAACTCTTGAAAGCGCCATAAAGCGCAGATCTTTGCTGCTGGCAGATGACAATTTCGTCCGGGACATCAGCCGCATATTCCGCAGCTTCCGGCCCACAGATCGTACAAAGGCTGCATGGACTCTTGTTGAAAGACTCCTTTTGGACTATCCGCCTTGCCATGTTACAGTGCTTCTTGATGCCCCTCTTCCAAAGAGTGGGGAGCTTGCGGCAAGAATCAGACAATGGATGAAATACGCAGAAATCAAGGGGAATGTTACTACAGCCGCAAGACCTGAATCATCCCTTCTGGCGCTTGAAGGTATTAAGGCAAGTGCAGACTCGGTAATCATAGACCGTTCCACCAAAGTTTTTGACCTGGCAGGCCACATCATAAGACGGAGATTACATATTAAACCAATGTCAATTCCATAAAATTATGAGAGCTACTTTAACTCCCATTGTAGTTGTATTGGCCTTTATGCTCCTCTTTCCTGCAGTCGTGATATCAAGCATTATCAATGCTTCCGGGAACTGGATCCATAGACTTGGAAGGCTCTGGGCAAGAGTTATCATCAGGACATCAGGTGTCAAGATAGAGGTACAAAATCACAGGCATATACCTGTAGGAAAACCTGTGGTATTTGCCTGCAACCATGCAAGCCAATTTGACATACTTATAGCGTTTGAGGTCTTGCCTGTACAATTCCGTTTTGTAGTCAAAAAAGAACTTTTCAAAATACCACTCTTTGGCTTTGCACTGCATCACGCAGGTTATATACCTATTGACAGGTCCGGTGGTAAGGTCGCCCTGCGCAGCCTGCAAAAAGCTGCCGGGAGAGTAAAAAAAGGCACTTCTATAGTCATCTTCCCGGAGGGTACCCGCAGCCCTGACGGCCGATTGATGCCCTTTAAGGTGGGAGGAATACTGATTGCAATTAAGGCCGGATGCCCTATAGTGCCTGTAGCCATAAGCGGCAGCCACAAAGTGCTTCCCAAGGGAAACATCAGGGTACGCCCAGGCCGGATAAAGGTGACCATCGGCTTCCCTGTTCAGACCGTGGGCCCTGACGGCCCTATCCCCAAAAATATTGTGACAAAAGAAGTGCGGGATAGCATTTCCGCCATGCTTGAAGAAAAACCCTAGCCTATTCCTAAACATTTATGCCGTCCTGGATACTACCTACCGTAGCATTTATACTGGGGCTGATTATTCTCTCCGGCGGGGCCGAAGCTCTTATTAGAGGAGCCATGCGCATGGCTCGCCTTTGGAAAATCAGTCCCATCGTAATCGGCCTCACCATTGTAGCCTTTGGCACTTCAGCCCCGGAGATGGGCGTGGCATTGTCAGCAGCCCTTTCCGGCCAGCCCGATATCACCATGGGAAACATCTTGGGGAGCAATATAGCCAACACAGGACTGATCCTGGGGCTTGGGGCCTTGCTCACTCCCCTGACTGTCCATATAAGGATGCTCAGAACAGAGATACCTTTGTTAATAGTGGTAAGCATGGCTCTTTGGGCATTTGCAACAATGGGCCATCTTGGGCGCCCGGCAGGCCTGATATTACTCATTACCTTTACAACCTATTGCCTGGCCCTGTATCGTCATAGCCGGAAGAAACCCTATACAGTCCAAGTAGAATTTGACAAGTCTCTTAACCGCAAGGGTTCATTTTGGTTTGACCTTGTACTGATTATAGCCGGACTGGCAGGGCTGGTTATTGGTTCCAAATCATTGGTTTGGGGGGCTGAAAATATTGCGGTGTATCTGGGTATACCTGAACTCATTGTGGGCCTGATTCTGACAGCCGTCGGCACCTCCCTGCCTGAACTTGCCACAACAGTGGCAGCGGCCCGTAAGGGCCAGACAGACCTGATTCTGGGAAATGTAATAGGAAGCAATCTATCTAACCTGTGTGCCGTACTTGGCGTCACGGCTTGTATTACCCCAATTGATATCAACCCGGACCTGCTCCACAGGGATTTTCCTGTAATGGTGGCCTTCAGCCTGATCCTATTGCCTATCATGAGGACTGGGATGAGAGTGACTCGATGGGAGGGAACAGCCCTGCTCCTGTCCTACAGCGCGTATGTTATCGCCCTGGCGGTCTTCTGAATAGGGAGGGCAGCTTTGCAGAATAACAGAAATGTAATGACTCTGCCTGAGATGGTCAGGCGCTCGGCCTGCGAGTTTGAGCGCCGGCCCGCACTTATTGCAAGAGAGCCTCAGGGAGACAGGTGTATCACCTTTGGTGAACTTGGCAGCAAGGTTGAATCCTTGGCCAAAGGACTGCTTGCCTGTGGTTTACCCAAAAACGGAAAATGCGCGATACTTGGGCCGAATTCTCCTGAATGGGCCGTTGCCTATCTGGCCATCACCTCTGCCGGTGGGATTTGCGTGCCTATAGATACCCTGTTAAGCAAAAACGAGATACTGCACCTGATGGCTGACGCCAAGGTGGATATGGCCTTTGTGGCTTCCAAATTCATGGACTGCGTGCTTGACACCTCCAAGGGCTTTCCAAAACCAAAACAGGTGACAGCCCTGACCCTGGATACCAAAGGCATCCCGGGGGATGCGATGCCCTTTGAAGAACTAGTCAGCAAAGGACAACAATCACAAAAGCCGTTACCACACAGGGTTCTTGAGAACACAGCCGCCATAATCTACACATCAGGTACTACCGGTAGCCCCAAGAGCGTCATGTTGACCCACGGCAACATAGTTTCAGACATAACTGCCTGCTATCAGGCAATAAAGTTTAAGCAGGATCACTTCCTCTCGGTCCTGCCGATGCATCATACATTCGAGTGTACCGCTGGCTTTCTCCTGCCCATATACACCGGTTCCACAATCACTTTTGCCAGGAGTCTCAAGTCCCGCAGCATACTGGAGGATTTGAAGGCAAGCAGGGCTACTGTGATGTTCGGTGTCCCTTTGCTGTTCCGGAAAATGCTGGATGGAATCCATCGTGCCATTAGCCGTGCACCTTCTGCACAACAAATGATATTTCACATAATTATGAATGCGGTCAAGACGGGTGAAAAGCTGGGTATAAAGAGCCTGGGCATACACTTTTTCAAAAATCTCAGAGAACAGGCCGGGCTCGGTTCCCTTCGTTTTCTGGTGGTTGGGGGCGCCCCGCTTATGCCACAAATCCCCAGGGAATTCAGGTGGCTGGGAATCAAGATGCTCCAGGGCTATGGGCTTGCCGAGGCAAGTCCGGTACTTACCTTCAACCCTGTGGATGAACCCGTGGATGAAAGCATAGGCAAACCTCTTTCCGGTATAGAAGTAAAAGTACTCGAACCGGACGAGACGGGCATTGGGGAACTTGCATTTAAAGGCCCAATGATTATGAAAGGATATTATAAGGCCCCTGAGGCCACGCGAGAGGTGCTGGACTCAGACGGTTGGCTGAAGACAGGGGACCTGGGTTATCAGGATAAAAAAGGCTATCTCTACATCTGCGGAAGGGCCAAGAACCTCATTATCACTCCTGCCGGGAAAAACATCTACCCTGAGGAGATAGAGGCCGAGATTAACCTTAGGCCCTTTATCCTGGAATCAATGGTCTATGGCCACAAAAAAGAGAGTGGAGAAGAAATCCGCGCAGTGATAGTTCCCGACTATGAGGCCATTGGCAAACACTCTCCAAAAAAATACCTGAGCGATCAGGACATACGCAAACTCATAGCCAAGGAGGTCAAAACAGCAAACCAGATGCTGGCTGCTTTCAAAAGAGTCAAGTCCTTCACTTTAACAAATGAAGAATTCCCCAGGACCTCTACCAGAAAGATCAAACGCCACCTCTTCAGTGTCTGAACAAAAAGGCCGTTCAGACACAATTTTGAATTTAAAAAAGGAAGTAACCTTAATACGTTAATTG
>CAZYEJ010000043.1:0-19773 GCA_964646435.1 uncultured Thermodesulfobacteriaceae bacterium | reverse complement strand
CAATTGTACCTACATTGACGTGCGGCTTGGTACGCTCAAATTTTTGCTTGCTCATTTTTCTCTGTTACTCCTCAAATGATATGTTTTTGCGGCCCCTGCAGTTGCTTTATGTTCCTTAGCAACAGGCTTCACTCCGGTTACAAACTCACAAGACCATGGAGCCCACGACCGGGATTGAACCGGTGACCTCTTCCTTACCAAGGAAGTGCTCTACCGACTGAGCTACATGGGCACCTATTTCCATGGAGCGGGAAACGGGACTCGAACCCGCAACCCTCAGCTTGGAAGGCTAATGCTCTAGCCAATTGAGCTATTCCCGCCCAAAGGGAAACCAACTATATTTATTGGTGGAGAGGGGAGGATTCGAACCTCCGAAGGCATCGCCAACAGATTTACAGTCTGTCCCCTTTGGCCAACTCGGGAACCTCTCCGCACTTTTCCAATGGAGCTGGCGATGGGACTTGAACCCGCAACCTGCTGATTACAAATCAGCTGCTCTACCGATTGAGCTACACCAGCCAAATTGAACACCCCATAATAGTGACCTGTTTGAAAAAAGCAAGCTCTTTTGATCACAAAAAAAGGCGGCGCACATCCAACCGGCGCCGCCCATGTCATTACCTTGGGCAATTGAGCCTCTAGCTCCTAATGTATATCTTTCCCTTCATACTGCCATCCAGTCACCATTTTCTCAAGTCCGAAGCCGGCCTTGCCTGCTCTTACGTCCCTTGCCCAGCTCTCATGCACATAAGCAGTGGTCCTGTAAAGCAGATGAGCAAATTTGGAGTACGGAAGGGAAAGGAACAGAGTTGCAACACACCCCAAATGCAACACGTACACAGGGTAGGCCAGGATCGCCACGTCCATCAGACGTATTATCTCTGCCGCCACACCGCTTACGCCCACTGCAAAGATGAGCCATATCAGGATCCAGTCCTGTGTTGTACTCTTAATAGTCCCTTCTGCAGTCTTCCGGTTCCTCATATTCCTGAGCATCCAGATCCCGGCAATGAGCATGACAGCACCGATGTTGGCTGCGATCTTGACCGGATGATACTGGACAAGAGGTGTTTCAAACCCGGCATCAGGAAATAGGATGGCCAGCACATCCGCCTGGATCATGACTATGATGGTCACAGTAAACAGAATAATGAATGACCACAGGACCCAGAGGTGACCTGTCGCACGCTCTGCCACCTCTCCACACTTCTTGAAGCGCTCGTGGGTCAGTATCTCCTTAACAGCAGGCCATACATACTTGACCAGAAAAGGTCCCAGAGAAGGCGTTGCAGCCTTTCCGGTATATGAATCCGTTAGTCCGGCGCCCTTGGAGATATCACCCCAGAACCGGAGTACTCCCTTTATGCTAGCATAGATCACAAGGGCAGAAATGGAAAGGAATAAGGCGTCTATTGGTATCACAGTCAGGAACTTGTGATATACAACAGTGCCCTCCGGAATTGGAAATGCCTCTTTTGTGTATAAAGACCAGAGAAATGCTACTACCAATACGGTAAGCATCGACGCAATTACAGTGCCTATTACACCGCCCGCACTGTCCAGCAAATTCGCCAATGCCTTTGGTTGGGCATAGTGCTTTATGGCATTTATCCTGATTGCGCTCAGCACATCACCGGGGCGGGCATCCCTGGGACAATACTTTGTGCAATCACCACAGTTGTGACACAACCAGACATCTGCATCCCCAGCTAATTTGGATCCCAGACCCCACTGGGCCCAGAGCATCTCCTTTCTGGGAAATGGGCTCTCATCCGTGGACAGAGGACAGACTATGGAGCACGTTGCGCACTGATAACAGCGGTTAACCGTGTCTCCACCTGCCTCCATGACGCCTTTTACGAACTCCAGGTCCGGCTGTACCCGTTTTCGTTCAGCCATGATTACTACCTCCTAGAAACCTTTGAATGGATTCGGTCCTAACTCAACTATTTCAGCCATAAATTCATTTATGATCTTTGGAATTTGATCATACTCGTCAATAGCGACCTGTGCCATTTTTACACGCTCTGCCTCAATTCCCAGGGAGGCTAGTGACTCGGCAACATTTGCCATGCGCTTCTCTGACAACTCACTGCCCTTCACAAAGTGACACTGGTAATCGTCGCCGAACTTACAGCCAAGGAGCAAAGCGCCGTCCATTCCACTTGACATGGCGTCTTTGATCCATGCCACGTTGACAGAGCCAAGGCAACGAACAGGAATTATCCTGGCCAAGGGTGACCATGAAAGCCCCTTTCTGGCTGCCATATCCAGGGCTGGATATGCATCATTTTCACATGCAAAGATGAGCAACCTCAGCTTATCCTCGTCGTCGTCAGGCACCTCAATAGACTTGATCATCGAACCGACAATGTCAATACTGTAGTCCTTGAAGTTGATAATGCGCTCAGGGCATGCACCCATGCATGTACCGCAGCGGCGGCACCTTGATGGATTGAGCTTCGGAGTGCCCTTCTCGTCGTCATCCAGGGCACCAAACGGACACTCTTCAGTACAACGCTTACACTGTGTACAGCGCTGGAAGTAAAAATCCGGATAGTCAAAATCCCATGTACGTGGATGGACCGAGTGGCCCTCATCAATGGCCTTGAGACACTGCAGAGCCTTGAGTGTTGCGCCTGCGGCGTCCTCCATTGACTCCTCTATAGTCATGCCCCTGCGGACTCCGCCTGCGGCGTAGATCCCCGTCCGCCTTGTCTCATATGGGAAACATATGAAGTTTGAATCGCAGTAGCCTCCGAACAGGTCCAGATCACGAAAGCCCGGACCCTGCCTGTATGCCAGGTTCACAACCGGGTCGTCCTTGGTGGTCGGGACCATCCCTGTAGCAAGCACTGCGAGATCTACATCCAGGCTGATATCGCCGCCAATAAGGGTATTATCCACATTGACGGTCAGACCACCTGAGCCGTTGTCCTTGACCTCAGTGACGTCTCCCTTGGTAAGAAAGATACCCGGGTCGTTCTGAAGGCCCTGGTAGAAGTACTCATACTGCCCTGAAGCTCGCATGTGCTCGTACAAGACATATGCCTTGCCGTCCTCCGGCTGGTCCTCACGCAGGTACTTGGCCTGCTTGAGAGATACAAGGCTTGTGGCTACTGAGGCATAAGGGAAATCAGCATCGTCCTTGGAGCCCCCGGGGCTCTGAATAAAGGCCACTGATTTGACTTCCTTGCCGTCAGATGGGCGAACAATCTTACCTTTTTTGGCGATTTCCTCAAACTGGCAGTTGGTTATGACATTGGGATTGCCCCAGGCCAGGTGTTTGAACTCGTCTTCTGCCGGTTCGTAAGGTTTCCACCCTGATGCCAGGATCACGGCCCCGCAAACTCCGGCGCCGGAATCTTCCTCCATGTATTCCTTACGTCCCTCGTTCTTCTCTGCATACTTCTTTTTCTGATCTTCAGCCGAAAGCTCTTTGCCGCTCTCGTCCAGCATCTCCTCATCTGTCAGTGGAAACGGGGCATCCCACTCGCTCTTTGTCCCTGTCTCCTTCAAGCTGACCTTGAAGTCTCCGGGGGCATTGCCGATACGGGCTACTTCAGTATTGGTCTTGACTGTTATTTTGTCACTGGCATTGACTCTGTCAATAAGATCATGGACAACGGGATTGATAAGCTCAGAGTAATCAGGACCCACAGGGACCTGCTTCCTGAGCTTTGCACCCCAGCCGCCAAGCTCAGCCTGCCGCTCAACCAAAATGCTTTCATGCCCTGCCTCAGCCGCCTCAAGTGCGGCAGTTAAACCTGTGACCCCGCCACCAATGATAAGGATACGCTGATTGATTTCCTCGGTCTCAGTCTTAAAAGGCTCTATAGGCTCGGACTTCTGCACCTTGACAACCGCCATGCGGATATAGTCCTCAGCCAGTTCCTGCACGTGCTCTTTCTGGGCATCTGCGTTCTCATCGTCCGCATTGACCGGATGACTCCATGTAACCAGTTCACGAAGACTCGCCTTTTCCACTATTATACCTGGAAAATCAAGGATCTCAAACTCATATCTGGGGGAAATTCCAGCTATAATAACCGCATCCACCCCTTCATTATCTATATCCTGCTTCACCATGGCCGCGCCTTCTGGTGAATACAGGTCGGCATGTGTGCGCACTATCTCAAGGCCGAGTCCGGTTGCAACCTCTACGAGCTTGTCTATATCCAAGGCCTCGCCAATACCATCTCCAGTGTATATGTAAAATCCTATTTTTTTCGACATCAGCCTGCCCTCCTTACCAACGTCTGAATGGCCTTCAAGGCCGCAGCAGTTGCACTCTGAGCAGATGAAACTACATCAATAGGCCGCTTGGCACAACCGCAAGGAATAATGCCATCCTTAGGTACCACAAAGCCGTCAGTATTGTATTCGATCCCTGGAATCTGTATTGTTGCCCCTGTCGGCTGCATCCCTGTAGCCAGTACTGCAAGGTCTACTTCCTGTTCGACCTTGCCGCCACCAATGGCGTCTTCCGCCACCAGCACAACACTACCTGGGCTCGACCCCTCTCTTATCTCAGCCACCTTGCCCTTGATGAAGTGGACCTTTTTGTCTTCCTTGACCTTATTATAAAACCTCTCATATTTCATACCAGGAGAGCGTATATCAATATAGAAAATGTAGATCTCCACATCCTCCGACTGCTCCCTCAGATAACAGGCATGCTTCAGTGTGGCCATACAGCAGATGTATGAGCAATATTTCAGATGATTTTCATCCCTGGAACCTGCGCACTGTACAAAGCCGACTGTCTTTGGCTCCTCCTTGTCAGAGGGTCGCACAATCTTTCCCTCAGTAGGTCCTGATGGCGACGCCATACGCTCAACCATCATATTTGTAACTATATTATCGTATTTCCCAAAACACAAATTGTCCATCTTTGTGGCATCATACGGACTCCATCCGGTCGCCATAATAATGGCTCCGACATTCAGGCTTATGCTCTCTGCCTTCTGATCCAGGTCTACATGCCCGGCAGGCATGGCGTCCTTGATCTGCTGGCCGTCACCTGAAGAGACCACGGAAGGATCCAGCACACACTGATTGGGGAAGGCCATCATGTTGGTCATATAGAGGGGTTTCCGCGTATCCATACCAAAGTTGAAATCATTTGGGATCTCGGTTGTAACCGCTTCGGCCCCTGCTGCACAATTGGTGCACTGTGGGGTCGTGTACCTCGGATTCACCTTTACCTGTACATTGAAGTCCCCCGGCCCTCCTGACACAGACTCCACTTCTGCCAAATTGTAGAAGGTGATCCTCGGACTGGTCTTGATACGCTTGTAGTTTATCTCCAGCCCGCATGTGGGAGGACACAGCTTTGGAAAATACTTGTTAAGCTGAGTCACCCGTCCGCCCATATAACTCTCTTTCTCTACTATAAAGACATCATATCCCATTTCAGCGGCCTCAACCGCGGCTGTAAGGCCGCTAAAGCCGCCACCTACCACGAGTATACTTTCACTCATACGCCCGCTCCTTCCTCAAAAATTAATTTAATTAAACACTAAATTAGGAATTAGGAATTGAAAATTGGAAGTTAGCTCCTAAAAAATACAGTCAGATTTCCAGATCACTATTACTTATTGCCAATTCCCAATTCCTAATTCCTAATTCAAAAAAATGCCAGGCGCCGCCATAACGACGCCTGGTCATCTGTTAGAAGGTCTAAATCACCTGACCATCCTTCCTTAAACTAAGATATTGAATTAGTCAGGAATGATCTTGTGCATTTTCTTCTTGAATGTGGACCACTCGCCCGTTTCAGGATCGTACTTGGAATTGACAAAGCACACCCATCCACCATCCTCCATGGACTTAGAATCCGCATCAGGGAAATCGCCACGATAGTAGAAGCCGGGATAACGGCTCTCTTCACGGAACGCGATATGACGGAGGTGATCCTCAACGCACCAGATGCGGTGATTCATCTCCCAGGCGCGGATCAGCTCGTGCAGACCGCTGGTAGCCAGATTTTCAGAGTCCTCGCGGAGCAACTGGAGGTGCGTCATGGCTATCTCAAGGAGCTTTGCATTGGTCATATAATACGGGGACCAGCCGCCACCATACTCATCGGTGTACTTCATTAGACGCTCCATCATGTGGCGCGGCCTGATGTAGGCGGGGTTGACCATGTCGTCAGTGGTCTCCAAATGATGCGCATAATAGTGTACGACCGGCTTGTAGACCTCTGCCTTGAGTTCATCCGCGCTCTGCTTCAGGGCCGGGACGAAGCTGGCGTTGTCTATGACATACTTGGCCATGGCCTTGGCAGCCATGCGGCCCTCGGCATGTGAACCGGATGAGAACTTGTGCCCTGATGCACCGACTCCGTCACCAGCGGTGAACAGGCCGTTGACAGTCGTCATGCGGTTATAACCCCATTTGTAATCATCCGGGACCCAGTCTTCCATAGGGCCACTGCACCAAATGCCGCAGCAGCCGGAGTGGCTCCCCAGCATGTAGGGCTCAGTGGGCATGATCTCAGAGCCAACCTTCTCAGGCTCGACGTTCATGGAAGCCCAGAGGCCTGCCTGACCAACGGACATATCGAGGAAGTCCTCCCATGCCTCGCTCTCAAGCTCCTTCCAGTATTTCTTGATGGCCTTTTCATCCATGCCTTCATCCCTTTTATTCTGAAGGAACTTATTGAGTGCAGCAGCAGTATCCATGAAAATAGGACCGCGGCCTTCCTTCAATTCCTTGAGCATCAGGTGGTTCCTGAGGCATGTTGGGGTAACCGCCTGCTGACCATAAGGTGCATATTTCGCCAGTTCTTCCTTTGCAGCATCACTAAAGGCATAATTTTCGCCGAAACAGTTGGTCACACCGGCCTTGAAGAGCAGGAACCAGGCCCCGACAGGTCCGTAGCCGTCCTTGAAGCGGGACGGGGTGAAGCGGTTTTCCATCATGGTCATCTCGGCGCCGACCTGCATACACATAGTGTAAGTGGAACCGGAATTCCAGATCGGGTACCAGCAGCGACCCTTACCTTCATCCGTGGCCCTTGGACGGAAAATGTTAACCGCACCGCCGCAGGCCACTATCATTGCCTTGCACTTATACACAATTACTTTGTTCTCGCGGGCGCTGAAGCCGACGCAACCGGCAATGGTATTGGGTTTGTTGGTATCCAGAAGAAGCTTTACGATAAAGACGCGCTCATGAAGGTCATAGCCCATCTCTTCCAGGGAATTCTTGGCACCCTCAGCTATGATGCACTTGTAGGACTCGCCGTTGATCATGACCTGCCACTTACCGGTGCGCACAGGCTTGCCACCGTCTCTCAAGCTCTTGCCCTCGTCTCCCTTCTGCTTCCAGAAGGGGAGCCCCCACTCCTCAAAGTGGTAACAAGAGTCGTCAACGAAACGGCCCAAGTCAAAGATCAGGTCTTCACGGACAACACCCATAAGGTCGCCACGGACCATGCGAACATAATCAGCCGGTGTGTTATCGCCCATATATAAATTGATGGCGGAAAGACCCTGTGCTACAGCACCGGAACGCTCAAGGGCGGCCTTATCAATCAGACATACCTTGGAGCCGGCCGGCATCCACTTGCCGATCTCAAAAGCCGAACCGCAGGCGGCCATACCACCGCCTACGATCAAGGCGTCATATTCCAACTCTTCAACAGGAACCTTGGACAGGTCCGGCTCGGCCAGGAGTTCCCATGATGGTTTATTTCTAAGAGCCATATCTTAAATCCTCCTTAATGATTTGCTCGTTGTCTATAATGTTTCTTAAGTCTCAAGTTCAGCCACTTCTTAAATTAAGAAGTCTTACGGAGTTTCCAGCGTCCCACCTGCCATGGTAAACAGAAGACCGTCGTCGATCGGGCCCGGTTCCGGCTTGCCCTCGTATGGCTTAATGGAACCTTCAGGAGTGGTCCTGATCGGGAACTTGAAGCGCTTTATGTTGCCGTTGCGGAACTTAACAGTCCACATGATGGAGTCAGAACTGCGCATAGGCTGGACATAGCCGCCCATAGGAGCGATATCTGCATAGTGGCGGACCTCAACGGCACCCTGCGGGCAGATTTTTACACAGTTGTAACACTCCCAGCACTGATCCGGTTCCTGGTTGTAGGCCTTCATTGCCTCAGGGTCAAGAATCATGAGGTCGTTGGGGCAGATATACATGCATGCTGTTTTATCCCCGCCTTTGCAACCGTCACACTTCTCTTCAATGACATAGCTTGGCATAATAATACCTCCTAAATTTAGTTATTTGTTCAAATTAATAACATTTCTGCCGTGATGTTGTGTTCGGTCCCTTTTGCCTGTCCACCTCCCCCCGGATATTTCCGAAATTATTAATCAAGATTGTCTAAAAATAATAACAAAAAATATCAATTCACGTGTTTCGCGATCAGGGTGACTGCCAAACACAGGTATTAGACTTAATAACTAACGGTTATCTTTAAACTTAAAACACACTCCCACTTTGCACCACGAGGACCTCTTCTTTGGACAGGACAGTACTGAATTCCCACTCAGTAATCTCTCATTCCCTTATATTAATGCAAAGGGAAATTGTCAAGGAGAAAATCCTGGCAGGAAAGAATGAACTCACATAAAATATAATAATATTCAAAAAATGATACAAACATGGAAACAGGTGCAGACTCCAGGGCAATTTTAAGCCTAGAAGGAAATAACACAACCTGAAATTATTCAAAAATTATTTTACTCTGATGACACTGAATCACCAATCATTTTTAGTAACTATTCAGAGGTTCATTGAATGCATTCTGCTGATTATAATCCATCAATTCCTCAATCACCAAATCACCAAATCACCAAATCACCAAATTCATCACGTTCAGCCGCCATTCTGGCAGGGGGGAAAAGCCAAAGATTCGGCAGCAACAAGGCCCTGGCCCCCTGGTTTACCGGCCATGTTATAGATGCCGTAGTGCAGGCGGCCATGGGCGCCTGCCGGGAAATTATCATTATAGCCAAGGAACCTGAACCATACTCCTATTTGGGGCTTCCTATCTTTCCGGATATCTTGCCTGGACTGGGCCCTTTGGCCGGGCTTCAAAGCGCGCTCCGCCATGCAAAGGCAGAAAGGATTTTTTTGCTGGGATGTGATATGCCGCTCCTGAATTCAGAACTACTCAATCTGATGTGGGAAATTCCTACATGGGCCCCTGTTGTGATACCGTCCACGCCTCAGGGTCTTGAACCACTGCACGCCATCTATCACAAATCCCTTCTCCCTGTTGTTGATCACCGAATCAATTCCGGCAACCTAAGCCTTCAATCTCTATTGGAAGATATACCGTGCCACATTGTTAGTCCTGCTGATATCCTAAAAATATGTCCCTCCTTCAAATGTCTTACCAGTACAAACACGCCTGAAAAACTGGCAAAGCTGGAAAAAATTTGCGCACACTAATCCTCAATCTTGACGAATTATTACCTAACAGGAAAAACGGTAACTTGATACGTAAGCGTTTATGGAACGTTGAAATTAGAAAATAGAAATTGGAAAATTGGCCTTCATGCTTTTGTACTGCTTCAGAACCTTCGCGGCCTTCAGGGTGATAAGGTCCGGGTCTCCAGGGCCGACGCCTATTCCAAAAAGGGTGCCGGTGTTCATTCGTTTGCTCTTTCTGAATTGAACTTCTTCGGGTAAAGAATTCTGCCTATTTCGTATATCCCGTCCAGGAGCCTCAACGTGGGCCTTGAGACGATTTTTTCGTCGATGATATAGACCTGTCCCTCCCTTACCGCCTTGATTGCCCTGAATCCCCCTTCCTCCTCGATACGCTCCACACTTATCTGGTTCATTGCCCCTTTCTGTACGAGATAGACATCTATATTATCTCCATGGGACAGGATATGCTCTTTCCCATAAGCCGCTATGTTTGTATTCCTGACCGCTTTTGCGTCCGCGGCAACATTTATCCCCCCTGCCGTTGTTAAGGCAAACATGGTAATGGAAGAGGGAGAAAAGGTCTTCATCTTGCTGTGGATGGCCTCAAAGTAGACCCTCTTTCGCCCTGAAAGCGGTATGGAGTTCACTATCGACCGGATCTTAAGCAGGCCCCTTTTAAATTCCTGTATCATCTGCCCGGCCTCTGTTTCCCGTCCTGTAAGCATCCCGAGCTCATTCCAGTAAGAAAACATCCCATCTACTGTCCTCGGCTGAAGGGATACCACAGCAATTCCCGACTCTCTCAATTTCGATATGAGACCCCTGTATCCCCTGGCGATCATCGGCCGAATCAGGACCAGGTCCGGCTGTACCGCAATGAACTTCTCTGCATCATCATGGTAACTGAATACTGGCTTTCCCCCGGCCTCGGGGGGAAATGCCTCGTCTCCGGAGACGCCTATGATTTCACTATCGAGCCCGAGGGAAAAAAGGTTCTCGGTATGGGCGGGATATAATGAAATGATCCTCTTGAACGGCCTTTCTAGCCTGACCAAATGCCTTGATTGATCCAAAAAACTCTGTGCCCAGGGCGATGCATCAAAATTCGCTGCCACGGCCGCAAAAATAATGCACAATACCACTGCTATTTTTTTCATCGTGGTCCGATCCCCTTATAGCTTACCTGGCAGGAATTTGAATACTGGTCAAAATAGACCCTGGATTCAACATTGAAGACAGCCTTTATACCTTCTTCAGTCAACACCCCATGGGTATTTCCCTCAGATACGATCCTGCCCGATTTCATGAAGACCATCTTGTTAGAAAAAGTTGCCGCCAGGTTCAGGTCATGAAGCGCCGAAATGACGGTCCTGCCTGCCTGGCTGACCGCTTTAGATACAGCCCTCAGAAAATTCAGCGTGTACTGGATATCCATATTGGATGTGGCCTCGTCTAAAATCAAGACCGGGGTGTCCTGTACAAGGGCCCTTGCAAAAACTACCCTCTGCTTTTCTCCACCGCTCAATTCTGTTATATACTTGTCTTTAAGCTTGTAGAGTCCGGTCTTTTCAATAATCGCTTCTGCGATATCGATGTCTTCCTTTGAAGGGCCTCCAAGCCTCGGGATGTAGGGATGCCGGCCCATCAGGATCACTTCCCCGACCGTAAAGGGAAAATGGATATAAAAATCCTGTGGGACCAGGGCTATTTCTCTGGCGAGTTTTCGTTTACCGTATTCCTTTATGTTGCGGCCAAAATATCTGATGTTCCCTGATTCCGGGGTCTTATTCCCTGCCATAATGTCTAAAAGTGTGGTCTTACCGCATCCGTTCGGACCCACGATGGCATAAAAGTTCCCTGCCTCAAGGGTCAGAGAGATGTTGTCCAGTACCTTCTGTCTTCCGTATGAAAAATGGAGCCTGTTTGCCTCAAAGACCGGGATCCTATGCACGCAATCCTCCCACACTCCTTTGCCTGAAGATATAGCAGAAGAACGGACCGCCAATGAGGGCGGTCAGCACTCCGACTGGAACCTCTACAGGCAAAACGGCCCTGGTTATTGTGTCGGCGCCAAGGAGCAGGCCGGCGCCGGCGAGGCTGGAGGCCGGGATCAATTTTCTATTATCCGCCCCGGTAAAAAAACGCATAAGATGCGGTATAATAAGGCCGACAAAGCCGATAATGCCGGATACAGATACACAGACAGCCGTCATAAAGGACGCCGTCACAAGGAGAATCATCCTCACCCTACCAGCCGAAATGCCCAAGGAATTGGCAGATCGATCTCCCAGGGACATGATATTCAGGTCTCGCGCGAAAAACAGACAGATCAAAAAACCTGCCAGGACACAGACGCAACTCAAGGAGACTTCAGCCCAGGTCTTGGAGGCAAAACTACCCATTAACCAGAAGATGATGATGGAGACCTGTTCATCGGCCATGTATTTAAGAAAACTAATTCCTGCTGACAAAATGGCCGCTACGATAATCCCGGACAGTATCAAGTTATTGGAAGACATCTCCCTGTTAAAAGAAGAGAGAGACATCACTGCCACAAGGGTCCCGACGGCCCCGCAAAATGCAAAAATCGGGACGGAATAAATGCCCAGGAAATGGATGTCCAGAAATAGGGCTATGGAAGCACCAAAGGCTGCTCCTGCCGATATCCCCAAGGTGTATGGATCAGCCAGGGGATTGAGTAAAATGCCCTGAAATATAACTCCAGAGATGGATAGCCCGGCACCCACAATAGCCGAAGTCAATATACGGGGTAATCTGACATCCCATACGACATAAGGAAAAACGTGGTTTAGTCCATTTAGAAGCTCATGATCACCGGTTATCCTCGCAAGGATGATTTTCAACACCTCAAAGGGAGAGATTTCCAGATATCCCATCCCGGTGGACAAGACAATGATCAAGAGCAACAAAGAGCTCAGCAGAAACAGGTGGGGGCTTCGCATCTAAGACAAAGCCCTCGCATCTCTTTTCATAGACATTCTGAACCCTTTGAAAACCCCATCTTTACAATTCTATGTGATTATCCTGTGCAACGTCTTTGATGTGCTGGACATAGATCTTGGCCCACTGGTTACTTTCGCCAAGCCCATGGATATCGCAGATGACACGGATTCCGGCCCTTTCAAAGGCACTCTTCCAGGAATCATCCTCATCCCCTGCCATATCGTTCCTGGCATGATCACCTGCAACGACCATCAATGGTTTCAGGATGACCTTTTTGACACCGGCATGCCTTACAAAGAGAAGCACATCATCAAGCGAAGGGAATCCTTCTACAGTACCTATATAGATTGGGGTGCCAGGATATTCATTGCGCATCACCTGCTGAAATTCAGCATATACGCCAGTGCTGTAAAATTCATTCCCATGACCCATGTATACAAGGGCTGCCCCATCTTTCCCGGCAAGGTCCACATCGGCATGAAGTGTCTTTGCCGCAGCCTCCATATCTTTGTGGTAGTCGTATTCGGGACCGTTTTCCCCGAGGACCGGCCTTCCAATAACCAGCTTCTTAAAGGGCATAAATTTGGCCTTAATGGTCTTGATATGATTTAAGCCCCTCACGTATTCACAAAGATCGCTGTACTCCTCGCCATTATATATATGTGTAGGCTGAACGATTATGGACCCATAGCCTTCATCCTGCAGATCAGCTATCGTCGCCAGAGGGCCTTTCATATAGAGGATCTCCATGGGGATCTCTTTGTGCTTTGCAAGAAACTCCTGGTCGTTTTGCCGTTCATGCCATATTTTCCGGATAATGTTTGACGTAAAGGCTACCTGCACTTTGACACCGGGAAAGGCATTCCGGACCTGTTCTTGTATATTTGTAATGGCCACCAGTGCCGATGGGTAGCTCGTCCCAAAACATGCAAGAACAATCGCCTTTTTGTCTTCCTGCTGCCCCATTGCAAAGGAAGAAGCCGCCAGCATTAAGGACAAAATTACTGTTATAAAGGAAACACTCAATCTCTTCATCATTGTACCTCCTGACTCTGTCTATTTTCTTGTGCGAAATGCGATTCTGCGAGGCGATACTTTCGCCAAAAAAAATCCCCGGACCTGAATTCACAGGTCCGGGGATTCCGTTTTTAACCCGGTCAGTGTTGCCCGAATCCCAAACCACGAGGATCAGAGCAATATCATGTCATCATGGGCAGGTCTTCTGACTTACGGATTATCCTACTTGCCACGCCTTCCCATCCGGCAATCAACCAAAAGCTGAATGCCCGATAGTGGCACCCTGCGGCGTTCGTCCCCGATCACAGCGGCGGGCCCGCGACGGATTTTCACCATCTTCCCATTGTCCTTTCGGACTACCCACAATTGGACATCAGAATCTATCAAATCCATATCTCATGTCAAGTAAAAATCAGGGAAACTGGTTGAAAAGATGGGCAATAGGATTTCCTTCCTCGTTCCAAATTTCAATAACCCTGTCTGCGACTTGCTCCGGGATTGATTTGTACTATTACAAATATGCAAACAGTATGTTCGCTACAAACAATTTGTGTTATAGTTCAATATTGTGGCTTGATCAGGCAATAAAATATTGCAATATTCCTCAATTACGGGCCACTACAGACAATTCATCCTGTATTAACCAAAACACATATAACGGTATAAAATAAAATGACACTTGAACACATTGAAAAAGAGGTCGGTGATACCCTCAAAATGGGTGAACCCGGCGGAGTGATAGATCCTGTCCGCCTTGAAAAGGACAGCACGTTCAATTTCCGCTGTTATCCCGGAATATCCTGTTTTAACCGGTGCTGCCACAACGTAAATATTATTCTCACTCCGTACGATATAATTCGAATCAAGAACATGCTCGGTCTCACAGCGGATATGTTTTTGCAACTCTATACGACACCTGAGATACTTGGCCAGACAGAACTGCCAATTGCCAGGCTCAAGATGCTGGAAGAAGAAGGAGGACGCTGTCCCTTTGTCAGCCCAAAAGGTTGCCAGATCTATTCCGACCGTCCTGTCTGCTGTCGCTACTATCCCTTAGGCATTGCAAGTCTCAGACAACAAGATAAGCTCTCAAGAGAGGAAGAGGAATTCTTTTTTATGGTCAGAGAGGATCACTGCAAAGGATTTAATGAGCCCACCGAGTGGACTGTTGACTCCTGGAGGGCGGACCAGGGGTCCGACCTCTATGACTCAATGAATCGCGGATGGTTCGAACTCTTTCTGCGCAAAGCCTCTTTTGGTAAAGAGGTCAAGATGCCTGAAAAGGCAAAGCAACTATTCTTTATGGTCACAACCAACACGGAGCAATTCAGAAAATACGTCTTTGAGAGTCCCTTCCTTGGCTCATTTGCAGTGGAGGATAATACCCTCAAGAAAATCCTGAAAGACGATGTGGCCCTCATGCAGTTCGGGTTTGAGTATCTGAAACACGTGATCTTCGGAGCAGAATCCGACATAATCAGGCTAAAAAAAGACGTGCTTGACAAAACAGTCAAGAAAATCATCAAAAAGAAACGAAAAAAGAAAAAGTCTAAATTTTAAATGCACATTGCCTGCAGGAATCTCCACTACACTTACCCCGGGGCAGATTTCCCTGTCTTCAGTAATCTTGACTGGTCAATAGAAGGACCTGGTTTTTTTGCCCTGTTTGGGCTTTCAGGAACGGGAAAGAGCACACTGGCAAGGCTTATCAGTGGGGAACTTTCCCCAACGCAAGGTGACATTGACATCCCGAATGCCAAGCGCGTCTTTTATACCCACAATGCAGAGCGTATACCGGGATGGAATACGGTCGGCGCACATCTCAGGTCTGTGACCCCGGCCTCCAAGGCATCACTCCTTACTACTATATTAAAGGATTATGGAATGGAGGCCCATCTGGAAAGCCGCTTTTCAGGGCTGTCTATGGGACAGAAAAACAGAATAAATCTTGCCAGGTATCTGGTCCAGGAATTTGATCTGCTGATAGCAGATGAAGTGCTCGCCAATGTGGATGAACCTACCCGAAACCACATCCTTGAAAGATTAAAAAACCTGTTTCCTCAAAAGACATTTATCTATATATCCCATAATGCCCTTGAAGTAGCCCGTTTTTCACAGACTATCCATGTCCTTCCTCACTGTCCTATGACAGGCACTAATAAAATCTATAAAATAACCGGACTTGACCAGCAAGAGGGCATGGAGACCCCTGAAGAGCTGGTGCAAGAACGAGTCTACACAATACTCAAATCCGCAGCAAGCACCAGTGAGCCTCAGGCATGAGAACCCTGAAACGCCTGTTTCAGTTCATCTCTATTTATGCAACGGCTTTAGGCCTGCTATGGGGCGTAAAGATAGCATATGGTTTTTCTGACTACCTGATACCGCCGCCCATGGAAGTATTGCAGGTAGCTAGTCAGAATGGCCTGCTGTATGTAAAGGCAGTGCTGGATACCCTGGCTGTTGCAATAGCAGGACATATGGTTGCCATTGTACTTGCAACAGTAATCGGGCTCGTGGGCCGATTGAGTACCTGGCCCGGCAACCTCACGCGTACAGCGGCCTATAACCTCCAGGCATATCCCATAGTTGCGGTTGCACCCATAATATTCCTGTTCCTGGGTGACGGACTGGCTTCCAGGCTTCTCATAGCAGTAATGATATGTTATTTCCCTTTGCTTCTGAGCTTCATAGGTATATTTGCGAAGCCTGTGGAGGAGGTCGAGCACTTTTTCAGGATAACAGGCAGGATCAACTGGAGGTTGGAGCTTTCCATAAGGACCTTTAAAAACATGGACAAGATCACAACTGTGATAGTAGGAAGCGGGACAATGGCCCTGGTCGGCACCATAATAGCTGAGTTTCTGGCTGCAACTAATGGGATTGGTTATATAATAAGAAAGGCCCTGTACCAGAGTAATCTGGCAAAGATCCTTGTAGCCCTGTTTTTGATAGGCCTTTGTTCCTCTCTGTATTTGTCATTCATTGAGACAATCGGGGGATGGATAAAGATGAGGCTTTACGGAATCCGAAGCTCACCATACGGTCAGGTCTAAATTCCTTACAGACACAGTTTGCCGCATAAATTTCATAAACAGATCCACTGGCCAACGGTTTTCACCGCCTGACCAGCACCGAAGTGCTCGGTGAAAATGCGGAAATAGTGAAGCTCCTCCTTGCTACGGACCATCGGATACTCGGCCTGGACATCAGCCAGCTCGCCATCGGTGACTGCTTCTTCAAAATAGGCTGGAAGCAAACTAGCAATACCGGATCCCTGGGAAAATTCCTGTTTCAGCCGCCAAGTTATGCCTTCGGGCAGCATCCCTTCATAGGCCTTCCTAAATATCCACTTCTCAATTTTATTTTCCCCGTCAGGTTTTTGTTTGTACTCAGGCGGAATAGTCAATGAATAATTAAGCAACTCTCCGGATATAATAGGGGCCACCACTCGCAGGCTATTGCATTGGTTCATGCGATCCAGCCGCAATGACGCGTTGCTATGCAGGAAGCCGATACATTCCATCTGCCGGGCGAACAGCTCATCAAGTGGAAAATCCTTAAAATACGTATATCCGCAAAACACCTCATCACCGCCTTCACCTGAAAGAAGTACCTGGATGCCTTGCTCTTTGGCAAATCTGGAGATAAGGAAATTCGATATTGAGCTTCTAACGAGTGAGGGATCAAAGGACTCAAGATAGTAGATAACCTCCGGCAACACCTCCAAGGCCTGATTCAGGTCCACCATAACCTCATGGTGGTCTGAGTCGATATGGCCAGCCATGACCCGTGCATTTTGGATATCAGGGCTCTCTTCCACACCCAGGACGAAGGTTTTTAACCGTGCATCTTTTCCGTATTTTTCTTTGTATGCCTCGCTGGCCAACATAGCGATCACACTGCTGTCAATCCCCCCGCTCAACAGGCTGCCTGTTGAAAAACGGAAATCCACCCGGTTGAGGAGACTCTGCCGGATTTTTGTCCTGATATACTCTGTTATTATATCCAGGTCGGTATGCAGGAACTCAGGGGGAGCCTCGGGCAATTGTGCGAATGGTGTCAAATGGCCGTGGCGGTCCATGTAATGCCCGGGAGGAAATTCATGGACGTCTTCCGTTACCTCGACAATGCTTTTCAGCTCGGAGGCCAAGTACAGGGTCTGATTTTTCCATCCGAAAAATAGTGTCTTGATACCCAATAAGTCCCTGGCTGCAAAAAACTCGTCCCCGTCTGAGATCACGAAAGCGAAAATTGCATCGTTTAAGTGCCGGAGCATATCCGTGTTGTAGCGACTATACAGATCGAGTAAGAGCCGTTCCTCCCTGAATGTGCCATCCGGGATACCGTAGGATCCGGCTTGTTCATCCCAATTGCCCACCTGGCCGTCGTAGCAGATTCTTAAATTAGGATTCCGGGGACTTGATACGGGAATATTGATATCTTCCAAAGCTGAAGCAGCGTCGGCTTCGAGGTAGTTCTGGGCCATGATGATTCCATTATTTTCGAACATCCCTGAGATATCCGGGCCCCGATGTCTGATTTTCCGGAACATGGAATTCACATTGTTATGATCCGGCTTACCGTAAGCTATTACCAAACCGCTCATGTCAAACTCCTGTAGTTCTGCTATTTCCGAATCTCAAATATCCCGACAAGGCTGTGTCCCATTCCTGTCCCGGGCTGCATGTCCATCTCCAGCTTGCGGAGAGAATAGCCTAGATGAGGTTCTATCACATTGGCGCGGACATCCCCCCATTTGAGCCACGCCGCTCCCTCGATAAGCCTTCGCATACTTTGCATTGCCTCCTTCAGGGGCTCAGGATAATAGGGGAGCACATCAGGGACCGTACGCAACGTCTCTGTTTCTGAGTCGTACTCACTGAGCAAAGAGATGGTATATTGTATCAACGTGTTACAGGACATGAAGAACATTTCAAAAAAATTATTTAGATGATCAAAGCCCGTAAAGGGCACATAGTCCACCAGAAGGCTTTCCATGTCCGTACGCACGTACCCCTCGAAGAGGGAGTTTACCTGTGTGCGCAGCTTTGGACAGTTCTTGTTGTAATCACCCGTATCCATATGCCTGCCGATCAGTATGGAGCGATCGAAAAATGCCAGGGGCTTGATCTCTGCCCCTGATTCCCTGGCTGCCTCATCCATAATCCGCATGACATCATCCCGCGTTATGATGCGTAAAGGAAAAACCGCGACCTCAGCCAGATCTCGCATTTCTTCAGGATAAACATAAGAGATACGATAATCCATAAAGCACTCTTGATCCGGCGGATAATGCCAGAGGTCCTGCCATTCATAGGAATACCTGCCCAACCAGTCTCCTACAAAGAGGGCTTTCTCCGGGGCGTGCCTGCATATATCCGAGATGATCTTCACGTTCTGCTCATCTTGGAAATGGGACATGGTGCCATATGAAGTTAGATAGATATCAAAGGGATCTTGTTTTTTTACAAATTCGGGCAGACCTGAGGACAGGTCGTCTTGAATGAATCGCACCTTGGGATAATGACCATAATCTGCCTCAGCCTGCTTGATAAGCTCATCGTTGATCTCGATTCCTGCATATTCCTCGAGCATATCCGGGGTGATGACCGCCGTGATATATTCGTATATGCCCGGATCCTTGGCGGTGACTCCCATCAAAAGGTCATAGCCGTCGCCGCTACCACAGCCCAGATCAAGGACGCGTATGCGCTCCAGGTGCGCTTTTTTTTGTGTCACCAGTTCGTTCAAGGCAGGACGCAGAAATATCCCGGTGACCTGGTCTTCCCAGAACCTCCTGACGTTGTCATACTTTCCCAGCAAGCCTGAGGCCTTGTCATATTTCCCTGTACTCGCTGCCTGGGAATAGGCCTCTTTTTCTGCCATGATTTACACCCTTCTGGCTAATGTGCCATGGTCTTCAGGATATTAGTCGCCTCAAAAGCATCTTTGCAATGAGCATCAGCGCCTATCTGATCAGCAAATTCCTTGGATGTAGGCGCGCCGCCAATGAGCACCTTCACGCTCTCTCGAACACCCTCTTCCTTGAGTTTCTCTATTACGTCTCCCATTACCCGCATGGTGGTGGTCAGAAGGGCTGAAAGCCCCAGATAAGGCGCCTGATGCTCCTTCACCGCCCCTACAATCCGGTCAGTAGGGACATCGGCGCCCAGATCGATCACCTCATAGCCTGCGCCCTTCAGCATAATGGATACGATGTTTTTGCCTATGTCGTGGAGATCTCCTTTCACAGTGCTGATAATAAACTTTCCTTTAGTCTCTACACCTGCCTTAAGTAGATACGGGCTCAAAAGAACCATGGCCACTCCTACACACTCGGCTGAGGACAGCAAGTCAGGGATCAGAAACTCTCCGCTCTCGAATTTTTCC
>CAZYEJ010000042.1:0-20067 GCA_964646435.1 uncultured Thermodesulfobacteriaceae bacterium | reverse complement strand
AGCGGAGTTGGAACCTATACTCATGGCCTGATTACTGGTTTGAGGGATCTTGGACACCAAATTACTGTTGTGGTTCCTGAGGGTGAGGGCATTGAAATACCTGAGTTGAGAATTCATACGGTGTCACATTCCCGGTTTGATCCTACTCCTGGCGGATGGTTGAGTTTAGGAACCTCGTTTGCGAAGATTCTATCTAACGAGGCAATGGAATATGATATTGCTCATTTTACTGATGCCAGGGAGGCATGGTACGTCCGTCATTCTCCAATTCCTGTTACAGGGATGATCAATGATTCTTATGCTCTGGACTGGCTGGATGTGAATTTTTCCCGTAATATTTTTGCGGATCGGTATCTGCGGGGTTTTTACTATTGGCTACTTCGTGCAGTGGAAAGACATACCTACTGTCGTCTGGATGCAGTTGTCGTCAATGGTAAGTATGTTGGTCGCAAAGTGATTAATAATTATCGTATAGACCCAAAAAAAGTACGTCTGATCTACATTGGCCTTCCTGATCAGCCACCAGTTACTCCGATTCCGTTGACTGGCTCACCATCAATACTCTTTGTAGGTAGTAATTTTCAGCGCAAGGGTCTTTCTGTTTTATTAAAGGCTACTGCTCAGTTGCTGCCGCAGTTTCCTGATGTCCGGGTGCATGTTGTGGGCAAAGATCGTAATCAGCCCTACCTTGTGATGCAGACTCGCAAACTTGGCATTGCTGAGGCAGTAGAGTTTCATGGTCTGCAGCCGAATGACCAGGTGCGTGGTATGATGATTGGCGCAAATGTTTTCGTCCTTCCATCTTTCACCGAAGGTTTTGGACTAGTTTACTTGGAAGCTATGAGGGCCGGAACACCGGTTATAGCTACATCAATGGGAGGAGCAAAGGAAGTTTTCGTTGATGGCAAAGAAGCACTTTTTGTTGATCCCGGAGACGAAAAAGGTCTTGCAATGGCTATCGAAAAGATTACATCCAGCCCGAATACCGCTTACCGTTTACGCAAATGGGGTCAAGCTGCTGCAAAACGTTTTACCGTTGATGCCATGGGAAGGGCAACAGAAGAGCTTTTTTTAGAGGCATTGAAAAGAACACTTTAAGTTATTAACAAAATTTTGACATAATACTTACCCATATCTGTTTAGCTTGAGCCAGTATTTGCGCGAAAAGTGGTATGTCAGTATATAAAAAAACCAGACCTATTCCGTTAAAAATTCTTTATTTCGGTATCTATTCAAAGGGAATCGAGTACCCACGGAATAATAACTTGATTCGCGGTTTGCGCCTCAATGGCGTAGATGTAGTTGAATGCCATTTCGAACTTGCCGGTTCATTCCAGAGGAGAATGGGTATAGTCAAAAATCCTTTGGAGTTTGTACATTTTTTCCTGGGCTTAATCGCGAGCTTTATAGCCTTGACGTGGAAGTTCATGAGGTCTCCGCGTGTGGATGCCATGATTGTAGGGCATCCAGGTTATTTTCACATACATCTGTTAAAGTTTCTGCGTTTTCTTTTCCAGAGGCGATTCGTCCTTGTCTATGATATTTTTATTCCTCTTTATGAGATGTTGATCGAGGATCGAGGGTTGTTGAAGTCTGATAGCTTATTTGCACGATTGATTCACCGATTTGAAAGATCATGCTGCCGATATGCTGATTTATGCCTGATCGATACGGAGGAACACTGTCAGTACATTGTTGAGGAATATGGGTTATCTCCTGAAAGGGTGGCCAGGATATTTGTGGGAGCTACCATTGATCAAAATTTTGATTCACCCCGGGTCGTTTCTCACGAAATATTCAGAATTCTTTTTGTCGGGACCTACATTCCACTTCACGGTGTTGATATAATACTGAAAGCCATCCGATATCTGGCAGGCGAACCGGATATTACTTTTTCCCTGGTGGGTTCAGGGCAGCTTCGAGAAAGGATGGAAAGTTTGGCTCGAAAGTGGGGACTTTCCAATGTAATGTTTCAAGACTGGATTCCAACGGAGCATCTTGGCGCATTTATCCGGTCATTTGATTTATCCCTGGGTATATTTGGGATCACACCCAAGACAGCAAGGGTTATCCCGTCCAAGATTTATGATATCTGCGCTGCAGGAGTTCCCTTTATAACGGCCGATACACCGGCCGTCAGGGAGGTGTATAAGCATGGAGAAAATGCATATCTGATTCCTGCGGGTAATCCCGAAGCTCTTGCAGAGGCCATTCGATACCTGAAAACAAACCGGAATTTAAGAGATAAGATTGCGGAAGGTGCAAGGCAGACAGGGGAAGGCATATTTTCTCTTAAGGAAATAGGAAATGATCTTATTAATGCCGTTTATAAAATAATGTAAAAATCAATATCTGATTATACTGCAAAAAGCCTGAAATATGATTCCGCTCAAAAAGCCCAAGATGTATCTCTTTTTATAGATAATGCTGAATACTGAATTATTGCCCACTACTCCACCTGATCGTAGCGCATCTGGGTAATCTGTTCAGAGATGAGTCCCATCAGAAAGACCATTATCCCAACACTCAAAAGTAATGCCGACATATTTGTGAAAAGCTGCGACGTCCAATAAGTATAAATGTAACGTCCCAGACCAGTGAGCAAGAAAAAGGTGCTGACCGGTAAAAAAATCCGCATCGGTGAAAACAGTGTTGCAATGCGCAGAATGATGAGGACAAACCTTGTCCCGTCCTCCATGAGTTTGATTTTGCTCTTTCCTACCCTTTTATGCTGGCGAATTGGAATGTACTTGACGGTAAAGCCGCTTCGGAGATAGGTGAGGGTGCTGGTTGTTGGATAAGAAAAGGTGTTGGGAAAGAGATAGAGATATTTCAGCACTGTATCCCTGTGAAAGACCCTGAAGCCGGAGGTGAGGTCCTTTATTGGAAATTTGGCGATGTAAGAAGCCAGGCAGTTGTAGAACCAGTTAGCCACTCTGCGTCCTAAAGAGGCATGACTGCTGGCACTACGTGCACCAACCACCAGGTCGTAATGGTCCGACTCCTCCAGAAGCCGGGCAATGTCCGCCGGATCGTGTTGTCCGTCTCCATCCATCAGCACTACCAAATCGCCGGAGGCCTTGCGGATACCTGTCTTGACGGCTGCCCCATTGCCGATGTTATAAGGATGCTGAAAGACCTTGGCTCCGGCCTCACGAGCCTTATACGCTGTATTGTCCGTACTGCCGTCGTCCACTACGATAGTCTCAAAATCGGGGTAAAGTGAATGGATGCGAGCAACTGTCTGGCCAATTACGGCTTCTTCATTATAGGCAGGTATAACTATTGATACGTTCACTGTCCCTTATCTCCCAACACTTCCCATAATTGAAACGATGGGGAATTCGTAGCCACAGGTCTGAAATACTTTGGATTAAAAATATACCTTAAAAACAATTTATTAAAAACCGATTCGGAAATGTGTGCGTCCATCAAGGCCCCAAACCTGGAAGGGACAAACATCTCAAACCGCAGTCCGTGATCCCTTTGGTAGCTTTTGGTTAGTAGCCTTTGTTCCTCACGTTTAACCAGATGTGTAAGGCCTATCATTTGATTGCCTGTGCGCAATTCTCCCTTTTCCAGGTCTATATCCAGCCCCTCGCTTCCCTTTATATGTCCATTTTTCTCATTTATACTATAAAAGGCCTTGTATGTCGGGTGAATTCCTTCTCTCTTTTCCACGTCCCATGTACCAAGCCAATACCACCAGTAGCTGGTGATGGTGAGCCGCCAGTCAAGAAAGAGGTAGACAGGACGCGTCTTTTCAGGATAGAAGAAGCAAAGCCATTGATCTACATTCTGTAAATTTTCCACAGGCGCGAGTTTGGCTGAAACCAGCAATTCTCTCGCTTTTTCAGGACCAACAGAAAGGACTTCTTTAATAAGATTTACACCTCGGGCAGGATCATTGCCCACAGCCTTGTAAACATTTTCAATACCATCCATTCCGGAATTGACATAAAAACGCATGAAGTTGGCTGCCAGGCGTTCGTCATGCGTGGCAAGGGGGAGGCCATTGTAAAATGACCTGTGACCGCCGTGAAGCGAACCGTCACCCACGGTCCCCCTCCTGGCCCAGTAATTCAGAGGATATCCATGGTCCCACCACGCCCAGATCACTGCATCTTTGGGCGTTTCTTTTGATGCCAGATCCATCCCTGCGATAAGGTGCGGAGGCTCTTTTGGCCAGAATGTCTTGGCCATATCCTTGTTTAGAAGTGGCCATACAAGAATAATCACCAAGATCGGTGCTAACAGGGAAAGCACGGAAAATCTTCGACGCCAGTACCAAATCCCGGATATCACATACCCTATTCCCAAGGCTGTAACAGGAGCCAAAAAGATCATAAAACGTTTGGCGAAAAAAAATGACAATGCAGCCAGGATCAATGGGACTGATATAAACAGGCTTTCCTTGGGACGGCGCCAGAACAGCCAGGTGAGACCTGCGCTGGCCACAATGAAGGCAGGCAGGCTATCAGTTGTCTTGGCGACAATTTCGTTGAGTGATGGTATGGCCTGTTCTGAAATTGTGGCCCCTATGGGAGGCCATATACCTGCTACTTCCTTAGTAGATATGTAGTGAAAGGTACTGGCAACATTCCTGAAAATCTTGAGCGGAAGATCCAGCCCCATCCACAGGATCATCACCCCGATTCCCAGTCCTGCTACTCCAAAAAAGATACATGCCTCTCTTCGTCCGGGACGATAGAAAAATATCAGTGCTACAGCTAACGGTAACATCGAGACAACCGTCACTACCTGAGGCGTTTGATCCCACCACCACAGGAAAAGCAAATAAATAGCCATGCCGCTAATAAAATATAGATACCGCTTCTGACCGACCTCAATACCAAACCGCAGAAAGCAATAGGCAGCCCCTGTAGCCCAGGTGACATTCATGCAGTCTGTGTCGAACCAGCCCAGGCTGCTTCTATAGACATAGTAGTGTGAAAGCAACCCCATTAACGCTGCAGTGAGGCCCATGGCCGGACCTCCGTAGAAACGTCCCAGTGCATATAGAGGCAGGGCCAGCAAAAGACCAAGTAATGCAGGCAGGACCGCTCCAATCCAGTTCAGGGAAAAGGGTGTTATCTTGGACAGGCCCGCGGCTATCACGGAGATGAGTGGTGGTGGAAATCTCCTGGACATACCCTTTGGCACATCACGATTGTTGTCTATGGGTGTATAGGTGCCTTCAGCAAGATCCTTTGCCAGGGTCAAATAGAAATAGCCATCAAAGGTGGTAAGCAGGGGTTCTCCCTTGTAAAGGGCCAACTCAGGATGGACATTCCAGTCCCGAACATCTTCGATGCGCACAAGCAATCCCACCCCTAGGATAAGTAAAAGAGCCAGGGCCTCTATCCATCGGTGGTATGGGGCAAGGCGTTTGGCCTTATCCTTTACGGTGCTTTCCCACTCCCGAACACGCAATCCCATACCTTGAGAACTTGTGCTCGGGACGGGAGTGACGGGAGCTGGTTTATTTTTGGTTTTGGCTAAAGGATTTTTTCTTTTACGGCTCACTGTGTATTCCTGTTAGGTATTTAGGTAGAAGGTAGAAGACTGAAGTGATCTAACAGCCTTCATTCTTCAGTCTATCCACCTAATTTTATGTAATCGCGCATGATTTGTCCCTAAAAGCCTTCAGCCTTCTACCTTCTACCTGATTCCATTACCTCATCCCAGATTTTTCTGACCTCTGACCTCAAGTCCGTGAAATCGCCGACCTCCACATAAGTCGGTCTTTCTTGCAGGTTGAGCTTGTTTATTGTTTTTCTGTAGCTCACATATGCCTCCAAAAGTATGTCTGTATATCTCTTTCGTATCAGGTCTTTCTGTTCAAAGGCCTCAAGCAGTCTGATACTATTGCTCCATTCAGCGAGATCCGGATGCCGGAAGGCATTTGCCAATACCATATAATGGATCAGGAATTCTATATCAGTCAGGCCACCGGGATCATGTTTAAGGTCAAATTTGCCAGGATGCTTGTTCCCATATTGGTCTATCAATCTGTCTCGCATGGAGGTGACAGAACTCTTTAAGATATCAGTGTCACGGGACTTGGCAATTACTTTTTTTCTCAGCTCATCAAATTTTTTACAGACCCTGATGTCACCTGCGATCGTCCTTGCCCTGACAAGGGCCTGGTGTTCCCATGTCCAGGCCTGATCCATTTGATACTGGAAAAAGGCCTCCAGGCTGCTGACCAGGACTCCTGACGCCCCGCTGGGACGAAGGCGCATATCTACTTCATACAGGATTCCTGCCTGGGTATGGACTGTCAAAATATGAATCATTCGTTGTCCCAGACGGGTATAAAACATAGTGCTATCAAGTGGCTTGGGCCCGGAGGTCATCCGGCCCACCTTACCGGTATGGAGAAAAACCAGATCCAGGTCCGAGCTATAGCCCATTTCCGTTCCTCCAAGTTTGCCATAGGCAACAACCGCAAAACCACAGTTTTCTATTTCATCTTGGCCGGATACGCATGGGGGCATGCCATGCCGGTCTATCAGGTGGTCCAGGGCAAGGACAAAGACCCTGTCTACTACTACCTCGGCAGTGTCCGTAAGGTGTTGGCTCACATCCTGGATAGACAGGGCCCCTGAGATGTCAGCCGCAGCTACTCTCAGCATATTTGCCTGCCTGAATCGCCTGAGTTCATCCATCTGCTGCTCCAAGTCGCCCGGTGATACTCCGGAGAGCATTTTTTTTATGTCTTTTTCCAGGTTTGGCCTGTCAGGGGGTGAGTAAAGAGTCTGCGGGGCAAGAAGTTCGTCCAGCAGTACAGGCTGTCTTGATAGAAGCGTCGCTATCCATGCCCCTCTTGAACAGAGCCTTATCAGGTGTGACAGGGCATCAGGATTTTCCAGCAGAAGAGAGAGGTAGCAGGTTCGTCTCTCAATTGATTCTATCAGGTCAAGTGTCCTTTTGAGAGCAATATCCGGCTGTTCTGCTCCCGCGGCTTCCTTGAGCACAGGAGGGATCAGCCGATCCAGCCGGTCTCGTCCTGATGAACTGAGGCTCAAGCTCGTCCTGGAATCCTTAAGGCCCTTGAGAAAGTTCAAAATCTCATTGCTTTTATGAAAACCCATTGACTGAAGGATTTGTACAGCACGGTCTTTGTCGACTGTTCCAAACCAAATGCCGGACAGAAGCTGTTTCGCTGAGTCCTTATTTTGGGCCTCCTCCCTGGAGAAAAGTCCCTTAAAGTGATAGTGGACCGTGTCCATGTGTCTGCGGAGCGTATCTATATATTCTTTCCAGGTCTGAAAACCCATGGAAAGTGCTAGGCGGGTCTGAGAAAGGGGCTCAAGGGGCAGATCGTGTGTCTGTTGGTCAGCGTATTCCTGCAAGCGGTGTTCAGTGTTGCGCAGGAATATGTATGCATCTTTTAATTTCCGGCATGCGTCTTTGGGCAAGAAATTATGGACAGCCAGGAGTTCCAGGACTCGGAGAATGCTCCTTTCCCGAAGTTCCGGCATCTTGCCGCCCCTAATGAGTTGAAAGGTCTGGCCTATAAACTCGATTTCGCGGATCCCTCCTGCGCCCAATTTTATGTCGTCTTTAATGCCTTTCTTATGCGTCTCCTGTTCTATTAGTTGCTTCATTTCCCTTAAGGAGTCAAAAGCCCCGTAGTCCAGGTAACGGCGATATACAAAGGGCCTAAGTGTTTCAAGCAGCGTGTCTCCATCAGTGCCACCGGCAACTGGGCGGGCCTTGACCATTGCATATCGTTCCCACTCCCTCCCTTGGCTTTGATAATATTCTTCCATGGCATCGAAGCTCAGGACCAGGGGTCCATTTTCCCCATATGGCCTGAGTCTTATGTCCACACGAAACACAATACCTTCGGCAGTAATCGTGCCTATAACACTTATCAATTTGCGGCAAAGCCGGGCAAAAAATTCTTCATTAGTGACGGATTTTGGACCGTCTTTAGTATATCCGGATTCAGGATACGTAAATATCAGATCAATATCCGAGGAAAAGTTGAGTTCTCCGGCCCCGAGTTTGCCCATCCCGAGGATAACCAGGGATTGGGGTTTGCCTTCCTTGTCGGCAGGACAGCCAAATTCCTGACATTGCCAAAGATGGAGGAGGCTAAGAGCACCCTTTAGGCATGCCTCTGCCAGAGATGAAAGGTCCTCCATGGTCTCTTTAAGATCTGCCCGTTGGGCAAGGTCTCTCCATGCTATCCTGACCATCTCTCGCGTTCTCAGCCGGCGCAGAATTATTCCGAGTTGTTTATGGTCTTGGGCTTCTTTAACTGAATTATTGACTATTCGGTCATAGTTGCCGTTCGTATAGGATTTTACCAAATCACCGCTTTCCAAAAGATCTAACAGCAGCCTTGGTTCCTTGACACAGTTCCTTGCGACAAATTCACTAAAGGCCCACACCCGTTTCGCCGTATTTATTATATGTGGATCATCAGGGACAGGAAGTCCGGATGAAAGCGCAGCCTCCGCAAAGTCTTTCCAATAATTATCAGCCTTTAACAGGAGTTTTTCAGGTAGTCGTATCTGGGACAATATTTTTTCTCAAATAAGATTTTGGAATTTTGTATCCAGCGTATTATGTTTTTATAGTTTTTTTCATTTCTATACTACAACCGTTGGCATTTAAACAGGTCAAAGAACAGAACGTAGGTACATCCTTGAGCACTGGAAATAATTTAGGGTTAAATCCTCGGATATTGATTAGATCTACTAATTGGATCGGAGACGCCATCATGACTACACCTGCAGTGATGGCATTTAGAAAAAACTATCCAAAAGCCCATATCTCTATTCTGGCAAGGCCTTGGGTAGAACCTGTCTTCTCCGGGAATCCCGCTGTAGATGAAGTTATATCTTGCGGCAGTACGGGCCGTAACAGTACAATTTTGGAAAAATTAATCCTCGCCAAATCTCTTAGTAACAAAAAATTTGATCTTGCTCTCCTGTTCCCAAACTCCTTTGAGTCAGCCCTGATTGCGTGGCTTGCCCGCATACCTGAGCGCGTGGGTTATGCCACCGACGCAAGACGCCTGATTCTCACATTACCGGTATCAGTACCTGATGACCGCAGGAACAGACACGAGATATTCTACTATCTAAACCTTGTTGATCATATAGGCCGCTTGCATTCTAATACCTATTCAACCAATGAAGGGGGCCGCGATGAACAAACCGAGCTATTCCTTAAGGTCCCGGCCCAAGGGGAGTCAGGGGCCAGGCAGATACTTGCTCAAATGGGATTAGATCAAGGAGCGTTACTCGTGGGGTTTAATCCGGGCGCCGCATATGGGCCGGCAAAATGCTGGCCGGTGAAGAGATTTGTATCTTTGGGAAAGGCCCTGGTCGAGCATTTCAAAAATTGTCATGTATTGGTCTTTGGGACCAACAAGGAAGAGCCTGTGGCAGAGGACATTTGCGGTCCTATTGGTGAAAGGGGCCACAATCTGGCAGGAAAGACAAACCTTGCTGAGGCCATGGGGCTTATATCAAACCTTGATTTGCTTGTGACAAATGATTCCGGTCTTATGCATATCGGCGCAGCATTAGGAGTTCCTTTGGTTGCGATTTTTGGCTCTACAAATCCGGTTACAACAGGTCCATGGTCAAACAATAATGTTATAATTCGTCACGAACTTCCATGCAGCCCATGCCTTAAACGCAGTTGTCCAACGGATTTTAAATGTCTGCTTGGGATTGAAGTTGAGGAAGTTTTACAGGCCTGTCTGAAACAGTTGAATAGGAAATGAACATTAGAAGAGCAGTATTTCTCGACAGAGACGGGACAATCAGTAAAGAAGTCGGTTATCTGCGCCGGATGGAGGATCTTGTCTTGATAGAAGGGGCAGGTTCAGGTATTCGTCTCCTCAATGAGTATGGTTATAAGGTCGTTGTGATAACCAACCAATCCGGGGTAGCCAGAGGCTTCTTCGACGAGATTTTTGTCAGAAAGGTACACGAAGAGATGGCAAGGCGTCTTTCTAAAAGTAATGCCTATGTGGACAGGTGGTATTACTGTCCGCATCATCCAACTGAAGGGAAAGGAGAATACAGGGTAGAATGTGGTTGTCGTAAGCCATTACCTGGCATGGTAGATCTTGCCATCAAGGAATTAGGCATAGTTCCGGAGAAATCTTTTGTTGTGGGAGACAGTATTCGAGATTTGGAGATTGCCTGGCGTGTGGGGGCAAAGCCAGTACTTGTCTTGACCGGCTATGGAAAGGAAACCCTTTCACGGCTTTTGCCGGACCAGAAGGAGCGGTTGCCCCACATTGCATCTGATCTATTTGATGCCTGTGAATGGATATGCGAATACTGTTGGTAAAACTCAGCGCTATAGGAGATGTAGTACATACACTTCCTGCCCTTGCCGCTTTGCGCAAGAGATATCCAGATGCACATCTAAGCTGGTTGGTGGATGAGGCAGCCTCTGACCTGCTTTGCTCTCATCCTATGCTGAATGAAGTAATAATTTATCCCAGGCGCAGGTTTGGAAAACTAGGCTGCAACCTGAGACAGTGGCCAAGGTTGATTAAAGAGGCCGGGAGTTTTATTAGTCACCTTCGCAGCAAAAAATACGATGTTGTGATAGATTTCCAGGGTCTGCTGAAAAGCGGTGTCTTGACCGGACTTTCGCGAGGGGCATGCAAGCTTGGTTTTGCAGGAGGGAGAGAGGGGAGTTCTATATTTCTGACGGACAAGCTTCCCCGCTATGATCCTGACGAGCATGCTGTGCTCCGCTATCTCAGGCTGGCCGCTCATCTGGGTGCGGATATTAAGGAACCTGAGTTTCCCTTGGCCATTGGAAAGGCTGATACAGAAAAGGTGGGCCGACTGTTGAAGAAAGCAGGTGCGGGAGACTGCCGTATACTTTGCCTTAATCCTGGAGCCACGTGGGAAACAAAGAGATGGGCCCCAAAGGGATTTGCAGAAGTGGCAGACAGTTGTTTCGAGCGCTGGGATATGGTCCCAATTATAGTTGGAGGGCCGGGCGATAAGGGCCTGGCTTCTAATATTGCAATGTTCGCAAAGCATCCTGTTATTGATTTTACCGGGCTAACCAGCCTCAGGACCCTTGCTGCTTTGTATCAGAGGGTAAGGGTTGTGGTAAGTACTGATACAGGCCCCATGCATCTGGCGGCCGCAGTCGGAGCCCCTCTGGTTGCTCTGTTCGGACCCACGGCCCCATGGAGGACAGGTCCTTTTGGCAG
Organism: uncultured Thermodesulfobacteriaceae bacterium; assembly: GCA_964646435.1. Taxonomy (GTDB): domain Bacteria; phylum Desulfobacterota; class Dissulfuribacteria; order Dissulfuribacterales; family UBA3076; genus UBA3076. The sequence goes on along the minus strand of CAZYEJ010000042.1, from coordinate 8,855 downwards.
GGAACAACAGGTCATTAGATTGGGGCTTTCATGCAGTCCCTGTTTTAAACGTCATTGTCCTGACCCGAAATGTATGATGGATATTTCTCCTGAGCAGGTAATCGAGGCGGTTGGAAGAATCGGAAGAATTGAGTGATTTTGTGATTGAGTGATTTGGTGATTGGAGGTAATAAGTTATGATCAAGCCCATTAGTCCCGAATTGTTAAATATTCTTGCGTGTCCTAAGTGTAAGGGTGAGGTGAAGCTTACTGAAAATGAAGATGGGCTGATTTGTGAAAGCTGCGGTCTGCTGTACGAGATACGGGAAGGTATCCCCGTAATGCTGATAGATGAGGCCAAACCTTATCCAGTAAAAAGAAGTAAATGAAATATCTGTTGGAACCAGGTAAACAGGATTCCGCTCAAAATAAATGAAAAATAGCATAAATAGACTTAAGGAAGCCGTTCGTCGATTTGACTCCTCTTGCCTGCTGGTGGCCGGAGATATCATGCTTGATCAGTTTGTTTGGGGTGATGTGTCGAGGATATCTCCTGAGGCCCCAGTCCCTGTGGTGGAAGTCCAGAAGGAGACCATGCTCCTTGGTGGTGCGGCAAATGTGGCAAATAACCTCAGAGCCATGGGCAGTCCTGTAATTCTTGGTGGCGTAGTCGGGAAAGATGCCATGGGCGAGAACCTCAGGGAACTCGCCAGGTCCGGGGGTATAGATGCGACCGCTATTGTTGACGGCATACGCCCTACCACGATCAAGACCAGGATAATCGCCAGGGGTCAGCAGGTAGTGAGGGTTGACAGGGAGAATAATAACTCCCTAAACGACTCATCAATAAAGGCCCTGGCCGAGGCCTTTAAGAGACTGGCTCCTGGAATTGACGGAATTATTGTATCTGACTATGCCAAAGGTGTAGTTTCGGCTCGTTTCATGGATGAATTAAGGAAGATCTCAGGCGAGAGAGACATTCCCCTTTTAGTAGATCCCAAGCCTGCCAACAGTCACCTCTACCATGGAGTGACACTGGTGACCCCTAATCGGCAAGAGACAGAGGCAATGGCAGGTCTTGAGATCAAGGATACTGAGAGCCTGAGTCTGGCTGCACAAAAAATTCAGGGAAAATTGGGAACAGAGGCGGTACTTATTACCCGAGGATCGCAAGGCATGGCCCTCTGGCAAAGGGAAAACGGATTATTTACAGTGCCGACTATGGCACGTGAGGTCTTTGACGTCACCGGTGCAGGAGATACGGTCGTAGCGGCTATGGCCCTGGGAATAGTCAATGGGCTCACTTTTCCTGAAGCAGCCTATTTAGCAAATATTGCCGCGGGTGTAGTTGTGGGAAAAATCGGAACTGCTACTGTAACGGCTGAAGAGATTATGGAAATTTTGTAAGCGCTTACAGTTCGGTAGATTACGGTTTGGAAATTTCAGAAAAATAAGGGGAGAGCAGCATTCAGCAGGATTCGGATAATGAGCATATTACATTCTCCTCTGCCGGCCAAACTGGTTTGTAGTATATTTTCTCAGCAAGAAGGGCTCATAAACAGAGTTGCTGATGCCCTGTGCGTTGCATATGGCACTGCTGATTTTAAGAGTTCGGTCATTCCGTTCGACCGGACTTCCTACTATGAGCCGGAGTTTGGGAGTGGCCTCAAGAGGATATTCATAGGTTTTACAGAATTGGTGTCTCAAGATACTTTAGCTGAAATTAAGCACGCCACTCATAAGCTGGAACAGGAATTCAGTACGGAAGGAAAAAGGCGAGCAAATATTGATCCGGGCATTTTAACTGCTGAACGTCTTGTGCTTGCCACAGGCAAGAATTTTCCCCATCGGATTTATCTTGGCCGGGGCGTATTTGCAGATCTGACCTTCGTATACCGGAAAGATTCTTTTGTGTCCTTACCATGGACCTTTCCGGACTATGCATCGAAAGAGGCGATAGAGTTCTGGAACAATGTGAGAAAATCTTATCTGCAAAAGTTCAGCGAGGCGAGAGCCCAAAATGGTCAAATAACTGAGAAATGGTGATACAATGCTACGCAGTATGACTACATTTGCACGTGTGGAATATGCCGGGGATGGCTGGTCTTCCGCAATGGAGCTGAAGTCTGTAAATGGAAGGTTTTGTGATATCCATATCAGATTACCCAGGTGGATGAATCCCATTGAAGACCGCATTAAGAAATTGGTGCAGGAGAGAATGACTCGGGGTCGCATTGACCTGAGCATACAGCACGAAGGTAGTGATGCAACAAGGTCCGTCTTTGAGCCTGACCTGGATCTCGGACGTTCTTATCTAAATGCGGTCAAGTCTTTGGCTGATGATCTTGGTCTAGAGGGCACCTTGGATCTTCCGACGCTTTTGTGTTCTTTAAAGGACGTTATCACTGTTCAAGAACAGGGACCGGATACGGAAAAGGCATGGGAAAGGATAAAAGGTCAATTAGAGGAGCTGCTAGACAAGGCTGTAGCAATGTCAGCTACGGAGGGAGTCGCTCTGGAGAAAGATTTGAAATCAAGGCTGTCTCAGGTTGAGCTATGGGTTGAAGACATATCAAAGCGGACAGAAGAGCACCTCAAGAAGGCCCAGCAAACGCTCAAGGACAGGATTCAGTCGATTTTAAGAGATGTGCCCGCAGACGAAGGACGTTTAATTCAAGAATTGGCAATACTTGCCGATAAGTTGGACATTACAGAGGAGATAGTTCGAGTTCGTAGCCATACAGAGCAGTTTAGAAAGTTTTTTGCAAACGAGGGGGCAATAGGCAGGAAAATGGATTTTTTACTCCAGGAACTATTCAGAGAAGTCAATACTATGGCCTCCAAGTCATCTGATTCTCTGATTTCTTGCTCGGTCGTTGAGATCAAGGGTGAGCTGGAAAAGATGCGCGAGCAGGTTCAGAATGTAGTATAGGAATTTGATAAGGAACGGGAGTTATTTATTGTACGTTCCTAAGGGAGAGCATATTATGAGCTGTAGATGTAAACTGCTTAATATTGGTTTTGGTAATACAATAGTGGCGGAGCGTGTTGTTGCCGTAGTCAATCCGTCATCTGCTCCTATAAAGCGTTTGAGAGAGGAGGCAAAGATCAACAGCCGCCTTATTGACGCAAGTCAGGGTCGTCGAACCCGTTCCATAATTGTAACAGACAGTAACCATATTATACTTTCTGCTATACAGGCAGAGACAGTTTCCCAAAGACTCAGTGCAGACATTTTGACCAAATCAGAAGAGAAAGATCCAAAATACTGATTGTGCCCTATATCAATGGAACAAGGGAACCTATTTGTGATTTCCGCCCCTTCAGGGGCCGGGAAAACTACTTTATGCCGCAGACTGCTTGAGCAGCTTTCCGGAATTTCTTTTTCTATCTCATGCACTACCCGTAATCCCAGGCAAGGGGAATTTGATGGTATAGACTATCACTTTGTTACTCAGGAGAGATTCAAGGAGATGGTCTCTGCCGATTCATTTCTTGAATGGGCACAGGTATATGACAATTTTTACGGAACAAGTAAATCAGAAGTGCTGTCGAGGCTTGAGCTGGGAGAGGATGTGCTGCTGGACATAGATGTTCAGGGGGCCAGGCAGGTTTGCAGACTATTCCCTGGAGCCGTTCTGATATTCCTGCTGCCTCCGTCGTGGTCGGTACTGGAAGCCCGGCTCAGGGGTAGAGGCAGTGAGGACTCCTCAAGGTTGAAACTCAGGATGGCCAATGCAAAATCAGAGCTGGAGGCAGTGCATGAATATGACTTCGCCGTGATAAACGACGACCTTTCACGGGCCACTGAGGACCTGAAATCCATAGTGATCGCCCAGAGATGCAGAACACTCCGGACTTTGGCAAGGCAGGATCTTTGGTTTCCGACTCAAAAAGTAAATCAATAATAATCTGGGGCATACATCCGGTAAGGGAATTTTTAGAGATTTGTTCTGATGATTGCCAAAGACTCTTTGTCCATCCTTCCTTTGGAAAGAAAAAAGCGCAGGCAAGCCTGTTGCGTCTGGCAAAGCGGCACGCGGTTCTTTTAGAACGTACGGAAAACCTTGAAAGTACAGGCGTTCCCGCAGGGACTGTACATCAGGGAGTTGCTGCCCTGGTAAGACCTGTTTGGTCTATTGACTTTTCCAGCCTACCCTTGTATTGGAAAGATAAAAGGCCATTAGTAGTGGTATGTGATCAATTAACGGATCCACAGAATGTGGGGGCTATAGTACGTTCTTCCGTTGCCCTGGGTGCTCAGGCAGTTTTACTCCCCAGTCGAAGAACCGGTCGAATTACCGGAGCAGTAGCAAAATCATCTTCTGGTGCACTGTTTCACATAAAGGTATGCCAAGTAGGAAATTTAGTAACAGCCATGAGGCAACTTAAGGAAATGGGGCTCTGGATAGCAGGGTTAAGCCCGGACGGCGAGCATCCGCTCTGGGAGTTGGATTTAAATAGGCCTTTAGCTCTGGTAGTTGGTGCAGAAGGGACGGGACTGCGCCGTCTAGTCAAGGAAACGTGTGACTTCCTTGCAAGAATACCTCATTTTGGCCCTATTGGTTCCATGAATGTTGCCTCTGCTGCCAGCATAGCCTTATACGAGGTTGCAAGGCAGCGTAATTTATCGCCGGTTTACTCCGGTATTAGGCGGTAATTTTATGATAAGACTGTATGGGAAGGTGACCGGGGCCGCATATGCGGTATCCAGGCCTTTCTTGGAGTTGTGGTCCAGGTTGGAGGGAAACAATGGGATGTGGTCGGGTCGCTTGGGGCACCTCCCCAACTATGTTGCTGCAACCGGTCCTCAGGATTTATGGCTCCAGGCGGTTTCAGTGGGGGAAGTGGCCGTGGCGGAGGCCTTGGTCCAGGCCATTGACCGCCGGGCACCCGGATTAAAAATTCTTATATCAGTTACTACGCCGGCGGGTTTTGCCAGGGCAATATCCTCCCTTGGGACCCGTTGCTCAGTGATTCCTTATCCTCTTGATTTTCCTCAAATAGTCCGTAGAATGACAATTGAAGTCCGTCCCAGGGTGTATGCCTGTCTTGAGACCGAACTCTGGCCTAACCTTATCAGCGCGGTTAGGCAATTTGGGGGCAAGACAGTGCTCTTAAACGGCCGTATTTCAGCCAAATCTTTTCCAAGATACTTGAGATTGCTCTCTATTACCAGACCCTTGCTCGCCGGTTTTTCAAAGATTTGCGCCATTTCTGATATCCACGCAAATAGGCTGGCGGCACTTGGTGCCCCTATGGATAGAATACAGATCACAGGAAATGCCAAGTTCGAGGGTCTTCTGTCCAGACCTGATCCTGGCCGTGTGATGGGCCTTCGCAATCGCCTCAAAATTGAAAATTCGATTAAGGTCCTCGTTGCGGGAAGCCTGAGGGGTGGAGAGGAAAAAGAGGTAATAAGCGCCTACGATTTACTTCAGCCTCGCTGGTCTGACATGATATTCTTTTTAGTGCCGAGGCATTTAAATAAGGTTTCTTCTATTATAAGCGCGTTAAACAAGAAGAGCATACCATACCAGCTCTGGAGTGAGATGGAAGTAAATCAGAGACGGACCGCAAAGGTCGTGGTGGTGGATGTAATAGGTCCGCTTTTTGATCTCTATGGTTTGGCTACAGCGGCCTTTGTAGGGGGTTCTCTGGTGCCAAAAGGGGGACAAAATCTCTTGGAGCCGGCTGCCTGGGGCTGTCCGGTTATTTACGGTCCTCATACGGACAATTTTGAAGAGGCAAAAATAACCCTTGAGTCCCATGGCGGAGGTCAAGAGGTTAAAAACGGAAAAGACCTGGCAGAAGCGGTAAATCTGTTATTTGAGGAACCCTTAAAAAGAGAAGAGCGGGGTAGAAGGGGCCGCAGTGCCCTTGAAGCTCTTGCCAAAGGGGTTGCTACAAAGCAAACAGATATTCTGCTACAGGTGCTTGAAGCCCAGAGCTGATTCCGTTAAAAATACCCCGTTTTTTAATTCAAAATTGTGTCTGAATGATTTTTCTGTTCAGACACTAACCACCGGAAGCCTTATATCTCTTATAAATTAGCAGCAGGCCTTCTAAAACAAGGTCCGGCAATACTGTTTCTACTAGAGAACAATGAGGGGCTATTATCGGTGCCAGTCCTCCTGTAGCCACTACCTTGGGCTTTTGAACAAATTCCGCTAAAAGACGACTTATGATTCCGTCTGTCAGGCCGGCAAAGCCATAGATGATACCGGCCTTGATTGCCGAGGCAGTGTCCTGACCCAGGGCAGTTTCAGGTTTGGCAAAAAGCTCCACTCTTGGGAGTCTGGACGTACCTTTAAAAAGGGCTTCTGCCGCGAGGAGCAAACCGGGAGCTATGGAACCTCCCAGGTATTCACCCTTTGATGATACACAGTCGAAAGTGGTTGCGGTTCCATAATCGACTATAATCACAGCATTTTTGTACCTTGAGTATGCAGCCAGAGAATTTACGAGCCGGTCTGCTCCCACTTCATAAGGGCGCTTATAAAGTATGGGCATCCCGACAGGCACATTTTCCTGGACTACAAGGGCCTTTTTTTTCATATAATGGAGGGTCAGTTCCTGCCAACTATGTATTAAGGGAGGCACAACACAGGATATCACTATGTCTGAAATATCTTTTAGTTCTATTTCTGCAAGCCGGCACAACTGGTCCAAAAATACAGCCAATTCATCAGAAGTGGCTTCTTTGTCAGTGCGAATTCGCCAGTTTTTGAGAAGGGAGTCATCCTGGAAAAGGCCAATTACAGTGTGTGTGTTTCCAATATCTACAGCCAGGAAATATTCTCCGGATTGTCTGCTATTTTCCATGGTAGATATAATTCCTGTAACTATTCAGGTTGAAGACTGAAGGCTGAAGTATCTCTACCTTCAGTCTATTCACCTGAATAGTTACGATATTGCTAAAATAGGACCTGGAAATGTGTGACAAGGATATCATTGTTGATGTTCTCGCCGTGCATCTCCTCCCTGAACGAGTAATTGAGCTGCCATTTGATATCTTGCCCGTGAATGAACCAATTGTATCCAACTGTATACCAACGGCTGTCTAAAGCATTATTATCATCCACATTCGGATCAAACTCATCATACCGCGCAGTGAGCTGGAAATTGTCGGTGAGGTCTATCTGTGTCTGTATACCGTAACCGTATTGACGTTTGGACCCATCGCCATCTTGCGTTATGTATTCGAACTGCAGGTGTACCGGCTTCCAGTCGAATGCGCAATTAAAATCCCAAAGCTGCATGTTATCCGCAACCTTGTGGTCAGCTATAGGATATTTATAATAGCCATCAGCAAGGTCTTCTTCCGCCTTGCCAAGGACAGTGGTTTCGTAATCATAGCCCACCTGATCATAAGCATAGCTTGTGCCTAAAGTGAAGTGTGGCGATGGTCGCCAGAGGAACATGCCGGAAACCATGAAGTTTTCGTTATCATTGCGCATATGATTGAAAGAGTTGCCGTTGTATAACCCGACTGCGTAAAAAAACTGCGAGTCGTTGATTTTTGCTCCATGGGCCCGGCCGTCCCATTGACCGTTGCTCGGTGACTCCAGGCTGATTCCAATTTCACGCCTTCGGGCGAGTTTATCGATCACAAGGGGACGTTCACATAGAGGAAGTTGCGGTCCGGACGTAGTATATGATGGTGAAAAACGCGACTTGAACTGCCCAACCATTACGTTAACAAAAGGATGCGCCTTATACACAAAATATGCGTCCTGGAGTTTTACGCCAATGTCGTTTCTTTCAAGTTTATAATCCGACGTTTCAGGATCTATCTTGTCTTCGTTTTGATCGCCGTCTGCACTGAACTGTACATGGTATTTCCACCGATCAGTCACGTCGCCATACCAGCGGAAACGAACACGACGTATAGAAAATCCATCGAATTCAGAGTCATCAAATGCCTTCTGATGAGTCACTTTATCTAGATTGCCATTTTCAATTGAAGTGTATCGTACCTGTACACGTCCCTTAAAATTGATACTCTTAGGTTTACGGGCGCTTTTAACAACAGCCTCTTTTTTAAGAGGAGGCGGCTTCCACTCTTCCTCGATTTCCTCTATCCGTCCCTCTTTTATCTTAACAATATCATCCTCAGTAATTATTCCTTTTTCAATAAGCACTTGAAGCAATTCCTCAGCCGTCAGTTGGGCAAAGCTGTTAACCGCACCACAGAACAAAAAAAACGCACACAAAACAACAACGCTGTACCATTTCTTCATGAACTATTTCTCCTCCCCCTGTTTCTAAACCCTAACCAAAAAAACGCTGCCTCAAAATCAACGCCACTTCCCTATAACGATCCCTTTTATTCAGTCTTTTGCCATAAAATATCTATGTAACTCACAAATACCACAGTTTAAGCATAGCCGGAACCGGAATCCTGTCCCTGAGATGCATGAGGTTCCTTGATCAATTTTATAGAGGACAGGCCCTGTTATCTATTTCTAATGAACGGGTGAGGCGAATTAATGTGAGAATTGGAAGTATCCGATAAAACCGGAACTCTTTTGTTTTTGAATTGCTCACATATTCTGCCGGGTAAAAGGAATAAATCATGATATTCACATATACCGGCATCACCCCTGGATGATGAGTGAAAAGAAGAAAGTATAAGTATACCAGGGAACAAAGACTCTAATATTTTTGGATCATTATTGAAAAACTTACAATCATTACACGTTATTGTCTTATTAGACTTCTTTTTTGATAACATAAACATATTTAATTAAGCCTCAAACAATATAGTAATTTAGTGTATCAAAGTATATAGTACTTTAAATCAAAGTCAATAATTAAGATTGTAAGCGTTCACAGGGCACCGCATCTGCTTTGTTGTCGGGCACTTGAAGTAC
>CAZYEJ010000041.1:0-20119 GCA_964646435.1 uncultured Thermodesulfobacteriaceae bacterium | reverse complement strand
TTGCCTTCTCTGAAATAATCCTGAAGGAGTTTGTTTACTTCCGCCACTGACAATACTTCCGCTATATCATCAATAATCCATTCCATTTGGGCCGGAACGTCTTCGAGTGATACAAACCGGAAAATATCTCTTAATATTCCAATAGTGCGGGGAATATTGTCATAAGCGAGTTTTCTGTTGAAACCGTTTTTTGTCCGCATGCGGGCGGCAAACAGACCATAAGTGATTGTTTGGGAATAGAGATCAGCAAAGTCCTCTTTTGAAAGCCCGCTGATTAAAAACTGCCTGAATGCTTCATAAAAGCCAAGGATAAAGCCTTTGCCGGTTTTTTCTTCCTCTGCCAGTTCTTCGGCGATTACCTCATCCTTTAAAAAGGACGTGCGTTTGGCCAGCTCTATTGCCAGATCTTTTGCATTGTAAACTTTAGGCAGAGAAAAAGAATAAAACTCTTCAATAAGCTTTATAAAATCAGGTTCTTTTTCAACAGGCGGAACCGTTTTGATCTTATGTACGATAAAAGGTCTGGCGATTAAGACTTTGTTGACAAGAATGCCGTTTCGATAAAGCCGGAACTCGAAAAAATTGGTTAATATCAGGTTGGGGAATGTGTTTCTGTACCTCTTTAGCTGTTCTGAATGTTCTATCAAATCTAAATTTTCGATTGTTGGGGCTTTGGCCTCTATATATCCTACAATATGCTGCTTTCCATCCCAGATCCGGAAATCAGGATTGCCAGCCTCAGTGGCTTTGGGGAGTGTTGTAATGTGAATTTTTCGTTTACCGAAGGATTGGGCTACTTCTTTCAAGAATGCCTCAAGGGTCGAATAATAACTTTCCTCTCTGGCATCACCTTGATTTGCGGTCTCAAAAATCTTTTTCAGATATGATTTAAGCATTCAGATGACCTTGAATTTAAATATTGAAAGCAAATATCAAACGACAACATACTCTTCAACGGACGCGGCTTTTTGCGCTCCGCTGGAAGAGATGGTTATAAATATTCGATATCTAATAGTGCAATTATAATCCAAAGGGTTTCATATTATTTCTGCTGACGTCTGATGGACCATGCCAACCTAACTCATTAAGTAAAATTCTCTCTGTTAGGATATTCCAACTATCAAATAAACCTATCAAGGTATTAAATTGAATATTATCTCCATGTACGATTGCATTTCTAATATCAATTAATTCTTTTATTGAATGAATATCATCAACATTTATCCCTCTATCTCGTATAAATTTAGCTTTAATTTTATCCTGTTTTTGTTGAAGCCTTTTTTTTAGTATTTTCTCAAATAATGTGTTCCACGATATAATTTTTGCTTCCATAGAATAATCAAAGCTGGATAAATAATGCTTTAATAATTTTGTTATATATTTCATTTCATGTTTAACAATGCATGATAGGGTTTGTTTTAAATAATCTTGGAACTGTAAAATACTGATTAATCGAGTTGTTCTTGTATCCTTATAAAAAGTTGTTCTTGTATTGTAATTTATGACAAATTGATCGTTAATTTGGCCTTCACATTTAGACCAATTAAGACGACGCCTCTCAGCAAATGATGACAAAGCTAACACTAATTCAATAAATGGAAACATCGTTCTATAAAAATGAAATAATGATCCGATTTTTTTCTTTGGTTTAACTATAATCGTATTAGCACTATTCTCACCAATAAATTTTTCTGTTTCAATTATTTCAATTCCATAACTCTCAATCTCTTCTGTGATAGCTATATTTGATGATAATATTCTCTCAATTTCGCCAGTATATTTATGAGTAGTCCCAACAATTGAAGTTAACAGTTCGCTTTCAGTCAAATAAAATCGAAAACTACTATCAGTATCTTCGGATTCATAATTAAATAATTCTAATGCAAACTTAGGAAAATGGTATTTGGCGAATCCTTCAAACCAATTTTCTTCGATTATTCTTCCATGAGCATCTGATGATATTGCATGTCTAAAAACAACTTGTTTATAAAGTTTTCCTCCCAACTCGTTTATTTTTATACAAAAATTTAATTCTTCAACCGTTCCCTTTTTTATTAATTTGGTAAAAAATTCAAACTCTTCATAATTCTCAAAATACAAATAAAGATGTGGGGCTTCTTGAGTATTTTTAGGCAGCCATAAAAAGCATTTTGTTGGGAATTTTTTAATTGGTTTTTTCCCAATGGATATATCAGTATATGCCTTAGCATATTCTTCCTCAGGTTTTTCTAAAAATCGGCTCATTTTTTTAACTTATCAATTTATAACATGTATTATATGGCCCATTTTATGTAGAAAAATGCAGCAAATTGTAACTTCTCAATAAGTCCGGGTAACAGTCACTGGATTCCCGCCTTCGCGGGAATGACGATTGGGTGTGAACGCCCGTCATTCCGGCGAAAGCCGGAATCCATTGGATGAGTCGCAAAATATGATTTGCGCGGACTTATTGAGAAGTTACGTTTTATCCAGTTTCCAGTTTCCAATTTCCAATTTCGGCATCCAGCATTCGATTCGATAATGCACCATTTTTGGGAGTAAGTGTAAACCAACGAATGAAGGATGCCCATAAAATTACTAAAACAAATCGTTATCCAGAATCAGAGATGACATAGAAACCATGCCGACAAGTTCCCCTTGATCTTCAACCGGAGCTCTCCGTATGCCGGCATGGTAAAGAAGGCGGGCCACATATCGGATATCCATGTCAGCCGGCGCAGTAATGACCGGTTTTGTCATGATTTCGTAGACATTTACTTCTTTGGGCAACCGTCCGGGGATTAACACCCCCCGGATCAAATCCTGGACGGCTATGATGCCCCAGGCATCATCAGGATGCCGTTTTTTCACCACCAAAGCGGAGACGTGCGCGTCCCGCATTGTTGCAGCTGCTTCTTTGGCGGTGGCCATGCCGTCGATGTACACCACCCCCTTATGCATAATGTCTCTTGCCCGCACAATCGGAGTTCTTGCCGAGACCATAATCTTTCTCCCTTTTTAAGACCTAAGTTGAGCGATTAGCTGTTAGCCATTAGCGTTTAGCTTTGAAAAAATCAAGGCATTACATTAATTAGAAATAACACCCAACGGGTGAAAATTTGTAATAGCAAAACATCCTGTAAGCATTAAACTAATAGCTAACCGCTAAAGGCTAATCGCTCAATTTAAGTAAGATAACGTATCAGGCCGGTATTGGTTCGCCCCATCTCTTTTAAAAATACTGGTCACGCACCTCTTCCTTAAATCGCTCCATTTGGCTCTCCAGGCCGATCACTTGCTCAACCGGCAAAACAAAGGCAATACCGGTCCCCGGTTTACTGAACTCTCCGACGGCGTTTATGGCATCTAAAATATCCTGAACAATATGCTCTTCAACCAAAAACATGATGATGTCGGTCTGGTCCTCCAGGGTGAGACCGAAAAATGTCTTCGCCTCATGCATGCCGGTGCCCCGCGCCAGAATAATTGTCGCACCTGTGGCGCCGGCCTGCTTGGCCGCGTCAACAACTTGATCGGTTTTTTCAGTTTTAACTGGTGCTAAAATGATCTTAAATCGCATGGTTACCCTCCTTAGGAGATTTTTTGCTGCGGTTTACGGACCAGTGCATATATTGAGCATAACCCAGTACGGTAATAATCGGAAACAAACTCGCAAAAGCGATAAGGCCGAAGCCATCCAGGGCCGGGTTGCGGCCGGGAACCGTGGAGGACAATCCCAGGCCGAGCGCAGCCACCAGGGGCACGGTCACTGTCGATGTAGTAACCCCGCCGGAGTCGTAAGCCAGGGGGATGATATTTCTAGGCGCGAATATGGTCTGCGCTACAACGACCAGGTATCCTGCCAGTATGTACATATAGAGTGGTGTGCCGCTGACAATTCGGTAGGCGCCCAGGCTGATGCCGACGGCAACGCCAAGTGCCACTGTTATGCGCAATCCCCACTGGCTGATGGTGCCGGCGGACACCTTATTGGCCTTATAAGCGACCGCGATGAGCGCTGGTTCGGCAATGGTGGTGGCAAAGCCGACCATGGCGGCAAAAAGATAAATCCAGCCGTAGGCTTTCCAGTCCGCCTGGACAACAGCCGCCTCCGAGCCGTAAATGAAAGTTGGGTCCGACAACTGGGCGGCCATTATTTTACCAAGGGGAAACAATGCCTTTTCAAGGCCGGCAAGAAACAGGGCCAGCCCTATAACCACATATACTCCGCCAACAATGAGACGGCGCAGGTGCGGAATAGGCTGACGCAATACCAGCAATTGGAAGCAGGTTATCAGGACAATGATCGGCAGCACATCCCGGCAGGTGGCAAGTAGTATTTTAGCAAAATCAATAAAAAAAGCCATTTGTAGCGCTCCTGTTTGTCAACCGAAAACTATCAGCCCGTAGCCCATGACAAATATAATGGGCAGCAGGGAGGCAAAGGCGATAAGCCCGAAGCCATCCAACAACGGACTGCGGCCCTTAATGCTTGAGGCCAGCCCGACTCCCAGGGCCGCGACCAGAGGCACGGTTACAGTGGATGTGGTGACACCGCCGGCGTCATAGGCCAGGCCGATAATCTCTTCCGGCGCGATCATGGTCATCAGCATCACAATAACGTAGCCGCTTATAATCAGGTAATGGACAGGCCAGCCTAAAATAATGCGCAATACTCCGACCAGGATGGCCAATCCCACAGAGAAGGCCACGGTCAGCCGCAGGCCCAGGGCATATCCCCGAAGTGATTCTTCGCTGGGATCAATCAGGTTGGCCTGACTGGCTATTTTGGCTGCTTCTCCGGCCACGGCAATAAGAGCGGGTTCCGCCACAGTGGTTGAAAAACCGAGGGCAAAGGCAAAAGACAACAGCCAGAAGACGCTGCCTTTGCGAGCCAGGGCATGCGCCATTGCTTCGCCGATGGGAAACAGGCTCATTTCAAGCCCCTGAATAAACAGGCTTAACCCTGTCACAACCAGAAGGGCGCCCAGGACCACCTCACCCAACTGCGGCAACGGCTGCCTGAGAACAACAAGCTGAAAAAAGGCAATAACCAGGATGATGGGCAACAGGTCGGTAAAGGCATCCCGCAGTTTTTTCAGGGCCACAAAAAGCAACCGGGCGTTTACAGTGAGCATTTTTTTCCAAGTCATAGTTTCCGCCGGCTTAGAGAAGTTTCCTCCAGCTATCCCAATCTGAACAGGGGATTATATGGCCGGCCTGAGGATAATTGCAATGAAAAAAAGGAGGTTGGACGAAGTGAAAAGGAAAATTATTTTTTCGACATAGAGTGGATAAGTGGGGCATCCCGCGAAGCGGTTCAGTTCAACAGCATAATTGCTGTTACATAATTGCCGTCACTTGTGAGCATGTCCGGCAACTGTTAAGTTATACACGTGAGCGGCTGCTTTGGAAAAAATTAATCCCTGTCAAACCTCAAAATCAATTATTAACTCAAAAAACCTTAAGTGAAACATAAAAATAGACGAGTAGCCATTACAGGCATGGGGATTATTTCCTGTTTGGGCCTGAATAGAGATGAAGTGCAGACCTCCCTCCGGGAAGGAAAAAGCGGCGTACGTTTTCTCCCTGAACGTAAGGCATTAGGATTTCAAAGTGCGCTTAGCGGTGTTATTGAGGGCTTTGATCCGAAGAGTGTTCTGGACCGGAAGCAGCGTAAGACACTGCCGGAATACGGCCTCTGGGCCTGGTCCGCGGTATCTCAGGCCCTGGAGCAGGCCGGTATTCATCCTGATAAGACTAAGAATATGAGTATCCTCTCTTACCCACTCACGGAGAGTCTCCAAAAAATTTCCAATATCATCCACCTTCATGACCAGTATGTTATAGAAGTCTGTCTTAGCTACCGGTCCCAGTTCTTCCAAAAGCTCAAATGCCGGTCGAAATCCCATTTCACGGACGCTTATGACTACATTCCAATCACGCATGCCATCTCCCTGCCTCTGAAGCTCTCTCAGGTCCTAAGTCGTCAAGTAAAAATAACTTATACATCTTGTTTGTCCTTTTGCTTCTTTTCTGTGTTGCGTGAAGGCTCACATAACTCGTTATGCGCGCCTTAACGCGCCTTGAAAACAAACAAAATTACGGCGCAATCTGTACAACTTATTTTTACTTGCCTCCTAATCGAAATTCTTGAATCCACTCATCATGAACTGGACTGCTATGACAGCGAGTAATAATCCCATGAGCCGCGTCATCACCCGGATGCCGCCCACTCCCATCACTCGATTGATCCACACTCCAAAGTAAAAGATAAGGTAAACGATTATACAGGCTATTATGATCGCGGCTAGCAATAGGACAGTGTTAACAGAGCTGTCCGGTGGCTGTTGCCATACCAAAACAGCGGTTATGGCACCAGGGCCGGCCAGTAACGGCGTTGCCAATGGTACAAGAGCAACATGCTCTTTTTCAACGCCTTCTTGTTCTTCTTCTGAGGTAGTCTTCAGGCCGCTAGGGAACAGACACAGCATCTGTAAGGCGTAAATAAAAAAGATAAAACCGCCGGCCAATTGGAAAGCCGGCAGGCCGATTCCAAAAAAGCGCAAAACAGAATCACCTGTGATACCAAAAAAAATAAGGATAATGCAGGCCGCAAAAGAGGCGATAGCAGCTACTTTACGCCGCTCTGAAGGAGTTATTTTTTCTGTAAAAAGGAGGAAAAATGGCAAGTTGCCCAAAGGGTCCATGATGATCAATAATGGAATCAAAATAGTTATTAAAGATTCTAATATGTGCATTATGACCACTTAATAGTATGTAACGTTGAAATTAGAAAATAGAAATTGGAAATTTGGCCTTCATGGCCACAAAAAACATTCACCTTTCAAATTTTGCCGATATTGAGCATTGCTTCAAGCATATTCCAAAGCCCTTCCTCAGGCCTTGCCTCTATCTCCAATACCCAAACAGGAAGGGGCTTTTCACCATTGGCTGCAAGCTCACGCCAGATAGGTTCTATCTTCACCCTGTCCTTATGTGTGGTCACAAGGGCTTTTGCTCCCTGCTTCCCGGCCTGTGCCATTAATTTGCCCAGATCATCCCTTTTATATGAGTAGTGGTCAGGGAACGCTACTTTACCCCTCAAATCCGCTTTCAGATTCTTCAGGATTGCAAAAAAGAATTCAGGACCGGCAAGGGCACAAACAGCAAATAATGGCTTACCTGCCAGCGCATTAGGCGTTTCAACTTTCCCCTCCATTGAAAGAAGTCTCGTGGCCCGCATCTCACTCAAGAATACAGGCTGGCCCTGGACCATTGTCTGAAGCTCTCGTCTGCCTATCTCCCGGTCAGCGAGAGATAATGCCTCCGCCCTGGTCAACAGAATCGCGGTTGCCCTGGAAAGCGCTGAGACAGGCTCTCTCAGATCACCCCCAGGGAATACCCATTGCGTCCCAAAAAAATTTATTGCTGGCAGCAGCACAAGATCAACATCCCGGGAAAGGGCCATATGCTGGAAACCGTCATCAAGGATGATCACTTGGGCACCAAAGCGCTCAATGGCAAGCCTTCCGCCGGCATACCTGTCTGAACCAACTACAACAGGGATACCCGAAAGGGCTTCGGCCATCATTACAGGTTCATCCCCGGCATCCTGCGGGGAGACCAGCACACTCGTACCGTCAGAGACCACGAGGGGGCCACGCCCTGCCCTTCCTCCATACCCCCTGCTCACAACAGCCGGACGGATCCCCCGGCTCTTCAGCCAATTGGCTACAGCCAGGGCATGGGGGGTCTTTCCTGTCCCGCCAAGGGAAAGATTGCCTATGCTTATCACAGGGCACGAAAGTCTCCTCGTGGCAAGATATCCTCTCCTATATGCCCATGCCCTGGCCTTCATCAGGACGCTGTATGCGGGCGAAAGGGGCCTGCCGAGGGCCAAGAGCAATGATAAGGTACTATCCTTCAAAATATCTCCGAACTTTTACATTAGCCAACCAATAATTAGCCACGGGCGCATTCACACGTTGGGAGAGGGAATCCATACGTGGTTGTTTTGAAAAATGAACATTGATGTTCATTATCAAATTCTTCCGAGCGCCTTTGCTACAAGATCCAGATACCTGGAGACAGCGCCCCGGTTTTTTTGTAAAAGGTCCTTTGCCCTGCCACCCATATTTTTACGCTCAGAAATGTCTTCCAGGAGCTTATTCAAAACTCCTTGCAATTCTTCTTTTCCTGACACACGCCTGCCTCCTCCGCAGGCCAGAAGATCTTCAGCTATCGTACTGGCACTTTCAACATAGGGACCAAAAAGTACCGGCACTCCATAGGCCGCGGGCTCAAGGAGATTATGGCCCCCGATATTCACCAGGGTCCCCCCTACAAATGCTACATCACAGAGGCTATAGCACTTTAGAAGCTCTCCAAGGGTATCCAACACTACTATGTCTACATCACCGGACTTCTCAACCGCACTGCGCCTCACGGCCCTAAATCCCATCTCCTTTGCCAGGGATTCCAGTTCCGGTCCGCGTTTCGGGTCCCTTGGGGCCAGGAGGAGTTGTAGTCCCGGGAATACCTGTTTAAGGCCCTTATGGGCAGCAAGTATCAGTTTCTCCTCTCCAGGGTGCGTGCTTCCTGCCACCCAAAGCGGTGCTGTGGGCTCAAGGCCTATGGCCCCCCTGAGAAGGACCTTTTCAGATTCATCAATTTGGGGCACTTCAAGGTCGTATTTCAGGTTTCCGGGAGCGCTTACTCTGTCCGTGGGAAAACCAAGCCTCAAAAGCCGTTCCCTGTCATAAGGTGACTGCATGGCGAGCAAATCAAAGCCTCCATACAGTATGTCTTTTACCGGTCCCAGATGTGAAAGCCTCTCTGCTGAACTGGAAGACAGGCTCCCGTTTACCAGCATCGTGGGGATATCTGAATGTCGCATGCTCCATATCCAGTTAGGCCAGACGTCTGTCTCAACAAGAATAAAGCAGTCAGGCGATATTCCCTTTATTACCTTGTTTACCAAAGGTAGCAGATCAAAAGGAGCCGTGGTGATCACATGGGCAGTACTGTCCAGCTTTTTTTTAAGGGCAGTGAGTCCTGTAGCTGTTGTGGCGGAGCAGATTATCCCTGCCCCTTGCCATCTTTGAGAGATGGCTGTTACAAGGGCCGATGCTGCATTTACTTCCCCGACTGACAGGGCATGAACCCATATCCTGGGGGACCGCCCCTTGAGGGGAGACAGGTCGGGGAGCCTTCCGAGCCTTCCTGCCAGGTGACCACGGTACTTGGACCTGGAAAGAAAATATAGCAGGGCCGGAGGACCCAGCCACGGCAGGGCCGCAACCTGGAGCAGGTTATATATTATCAGTGCCGGGCGTGTCAGCGCCATGCCTTTATCACAAATATAGGATTGTGAGCCGAGAGTATCCTGCCTTGGCCCAAGGGCCTGAGCCTGGATACCTGTACCTGGCTCACTTCGATCCGGAAACCATCCATGGCAACCTTATCTGACAGAAGCATCAGTGATTCCAAAGTAATAGCCGTAGCGACTACAGGTCCTCTTCCCTTAAGACGACGAACAACTTTTTTGAGAATGGATGGGAGATCGCCTCCTCCTCCGCCTATAAATACCCTGTCAGGTTCGGGGAGTCCTTCCAGGACCTCCGGAGCGTTTCCCTCTATCAGGTCTATGTTTAATGTTTGATACCTGAGGATATTGGCCTTTATGTCCTCGATACGTTCTTTGTTCTTTTCAACAGCAATGATTCTGAGTCCCGGGGCAAGACCCGCGGCCTCAATTGAGACAGATCCGCTGCAGGCACCAATGTCCCACATGACGCCCTTTGAAGGAATCTCAAGGGCCCCGAGGACTACTGAGCGGACCTCGGCCTTTGTAATCAGACCTCCGCTGTGTTGATATGCATCTTCCCTTCGACCGAATCCACCAGTTGCCCAATTGATCTTCCCGGTAAGCACAACGACGTTTAGAGAATGGAAATCCCTGGAAGATGCCTGTTCTAAAGAGTAAGACCCTGTTTTCTGAGAACTGCCCCCCAAATCCTCTGCCACATGGACTGTAAGTCCTTCCATTCCTGCATCCAGCAAGGCCTGCGCAATTTTTCGGGGAGTATTAACAGGATCTGTCAGCAAGGCGATTTTTGTCATGTCCCGGCTTTTCAGGTAAGGATAAAGCTTCTCAATAATGCCAAATTTTCTACCATGGAAGCTCAGGCTGATCAGATCATCCCAGGGTATCTTGAGTTCTGAACATGCAAGCTGAACACTGGTAACAGATGGTATAAAGCAAAGACGTTCAAAAGGAAACTCCCTCAGCAGCAGTCGTCCAATTCCGAAAAACAGCGGATCACCTGAGGCAAGGACTACGACATCTCCCGGCCCTGGCAAACAGGCCTTCAAGTCCTCCAAAAGCTTTTCTACAGGCATAACAGGTCTTAAGGGCTTATCCTCAGGCACCATAAAACTAAAACGCTTTGCCCCGAATACCATGGAGGCCTCACGCAGGCACTCTTCTCCCGTAGGAGAGAGGCCCTCCGGACCAACCCCTAACACATATATTGTTCCCTCTTGTTTTTCTTCTTTCACAGTCTGCGGGTTAGATCTAATTCCTAATCGGGAAACTCTCAACCACTTTTCTGGAATACGACACTAGATGGATTCTTAGATCCTGATCCGGTTTGAGAACAGGCTTCAGCCTTTTAAATGCCTCGGAACAAACCGCCTCTATCATTCTGCCTCTCTCAACACCACGGTCTTTCATTGAAATAAAGATTTCCCTCACGGTATTCGCACCTGAAATGGATTCAAAAGAGATATCCGGGACCAGTGTAGCAAGGAAGGCCAGGGCCTCAGGTGTATTGAGGACACCGTATTTTACATTAGTCTGCTCCCACCCCATGGCCATCTTAATCAGTTTAGACCACTGGCTTGCCAGATGCACCTGCTGAAAAGGGCGTTTTGAAACCTCTTTTAAAGAAAATATTACATAAT
Source organism: uncultured Thermodesulfobacteriaceae bacterium (assembly GCA_964646435.1). GTDB lineage: Bacteria > Desulfobacterota > Dissulfuribacteria > Dissulfuribacterales > UBA3076 > UBA3076. The sequence continues at coordinate 9,172 of CAZYEJ010000041.1, read as the reverse complement.
CTCCCATAGACACGTATGCCTCTTCGGGCAGGCCCAAAAGATGTTGTGCAGCACGCTCCGAGGTGCGACCCGTGGCCAGCACCACCTGGTCCAGGCCTGCTGCCAGGCATACGTCCATGGAACAACGAATGGTTGCGCACCATGCCTCTGCTGAAATGGGCTTTACTATACCGGTCGTACCCAGAATAGATATTCCACCTACTATTCCCAGCCTGTGGTTGAGAGTCTTGGATGCCAGTTCCTTTCCTTTGGGCACACTCACAGTCACTTCAGCCTCAAAACCTGATCTGTTTTCTAATGCCTCTTCCACTGCCTGCCTGATCATTTTTTTGGGAACAGGGTTGATGGCCGGATTGCCCGGGGATATGGCAAGGCCCGGTTTGGTCACCCTGCCGACACCGTCTCCCCCAAGTATCGTGACAGATTTTTCCATTACATCAAGTGAAACAATCCTCACTCTGGAGACAATTTCCGCTCCATGGGTAATATCCGGATCATCTCCTGCATACTTAACCACGCAGACCCATGCGTCACTGTCTCCGGACCTGCCCCATTTGCTGACAGAAAAGAAGTGTCTCGCTCCATTCGGGAAAGGAATAGTCACTCCATTAATATTTGAAACCAAAGGATCCGCTGCCAGTATGGCCGCAGCCTTGGCCGCTGCAGCAGCGCACGCTCCAGTGGAAAACCCCTCTTTTAACGGCCCTTTGACCTTGCCGGTTAGCTCTCGTGCCAACTACCATGCCTCATTGGTGAATCCCTGACCCTTGACCCCCATAAGCGCTAAGTTGTTTTGTAAACGTTCACAGATTACATTAAAGGATGAACGTCGAACATCGAACATTCAACGGCTATTTCTGTTTCCTCTAAAATATCATTTAGTAGCTCAGATTTTTTAATTAGCAGCTTTTCTTCCAGGTCATAAGTCTGTTTCTTCATCTTTTCCCATTCAAAATTCGATGTTGGATGTTCGATGTTCATCTTTTTTTGTCCCCTGACCCTTGTCCCTTGAACCCCTGAACAGTTTGAAGCAATGATTTAGCGTATGTATTATATTGAACGGAAACTAAAAAAATTGTGTCTGAACTGTTTTTCCGTTCAGACACTATAGGCCCGTTATGATAAGACTGCAAAAATACCTTGCCAACGCCGGTGTATGCTCCAGGAGAGCTGCGGAGGTACTCATATGCTCAGGCCGAGTCAGTATAGATGGCGAGATTGTTACAGAACTCGGTTCAAAAGTAGATCCATATACGAATGAAATTCGTGTTGACAAGACCAGGATTCTTTGGAAAAAATCTCCTATTTATCTTTTGCTTAATAAACCTAAAGGGGTCCTGACTACAGTTCGGGATCCCTATGGGCGAATCACTGTAATGGATCTGCTGGAAAAAATTCCGGGGCGGGTTTATCCTGTGGGACGCCTTGACAAAGACAGTGAGGGTTTGCTCCTTCTCACAAATGATGGAACACTGGCCCACCGGCTATTACATCCAAGCCACAAGGTTTCAAAGACCTACCACGCAACCGTAAGGGGGAGACCTTCAAAGACAGTCCTGGACCTTCTTCGACAAGGTGTAGAGATAGAAGGGAAAATGACATTGCCCTGTGAAATGCGTGTGCTGGAAACCATGAGGCGCTCAACGGTCCTGGAAATTGTGCTGAAAGAGGGTAGAAAACGCCAGATAAGGTTGATGCTCAATACGGTAAACCACCCGGTCATCAGACTGATACGTATTAAAATGGGCACTATAGGCATTGGGAAACTACTGCCCGGCAAGCACAGGATATTGACGGGCTCTGAAGTGGAATCGCTGAAGAAGGCAGTGGGATTGATTTAGCAACCATTCCTAATTCCAGCAGGCAAGCCGCTTGTCTGCTAAGTTTTTGTTGTAAGACCATAGTCCTTCATCTTGTATAAAAGGGCAGGCAGGCTTATCTCCAGAAGGCGGGAAGCCTTAGTCTTATTAGCCTTGGTTTCCTCAAGGGCCTTTATTATAAGTCCTCGCTCCAACATCTTGCTGCTCTTCTTAATGGAAAAGATAGATCCATCAAGGGCTGATATAAGAGAAGCACTTTCGTTGGAACCCGCCCGTATCTGAGGAGGAAGATCCCTTGCCCCTATTGTCGGACCATCCGAATAGACCATTGCCCTTTCCATAGCATTTTCAAGCTCACGGATATTCCCGGGCCACTTGTACTCGAGAAAAAGGTGCATTACCTCAGGACTAACTCCTTCCACCTCCTTCTTTAAGCGGGAATTGTACCTTTCTATAAAGAAATCAACCAGTAAAGGAATATCCTCCTTCCTGTCTCTTAGAGGAGGAATAACTATTGATAGTACATTTATTCTGTAAAACAGGTCCTCTCTGAAATTGCCTTTACTCACCTCTTGTGCAAGATCCTTTGCAGTGGCTGCCACTATCCGCACATCTATCTGGATGCAGCGATTATCGCCCAAAGGCCTGATCTCTTCTTCCTGCAGGACCCTCAAGAGCTTAACCTGCAAGGACAATGGCATATCACACAACTCGTCTAAAAATAGGGTCCCTTTGTGGGCTTCTTCGAAAAGTCCTTTTTTGGCCCTGACAGCGTCTGTAAAGGCCCCTTTCACATAGCCAAAGAGTTCACTCTCGAGCAAATTCTCTGGAATGCCCCCACAATTAATTGGTACAAAGGGTGCCTTGGCCCTGATACTATTAAAGTGGATTGCCTTGGCTATAAGTTCTTTTCCTGTCCCGCTCTCACCGGTTATCAGCACAGTGGTCTTGTAATCTGCTACTCTTTCGATGACCTCAAAAATGCGTTTGATCTGAAAGCTCTTGGCTACAATATTGTGAAACGAATACTTTTTGTGTACCTCTGTCCTTAAAAATGCGTTTTCTTTTAGAAGTCCGGTCTTTTCCTCGGCCCTTCGCAATACGAAAAGCAGATGGTTTGAGACTACGGGTTTGAAAATGAAATCACACGCCCCTATCTTTATGGCCTCAATGGCCATATCAATATCGGCCTGACCGGACATCATGATGATGTTGGCTGATACCCCCCTGTCCTTGGCTTTTTTTAGAAATTGGAGTCCATTCTCGGGCTGCATGTAAATATCACTTATTATGTGATCAAAGGACTGTTTTTGTGCCAATTCCAGGCCTTCAATGGCGTTAGCCGCCTGAACAACATCGTATCCGGCCTTTTTAGAGGTCAATATGCCAGCAACTATATTCCGCACGTCATATTCATCATCTATAACCAGAATTCGAAGTTTACTCACAATACTCTCCTAATCAGAAAACTTTCTTAATGTACTAATATTAGCCCCTGGAGATAAAAACCAAGTACCAGGCTGTCATTTCACGTCCCCAGAATAATGATATTAGAGCCGCTCCAGCCAGAAAGGGACCATAAGGTATGGCCATGTGTCTATCTCCTTTCCGGACTGACATTATCGCCAAGCCGGTAACTGAACCCACTGCAGCACTCAATAGGATTACAAGCGGTATTGCCTGCCAGCCCAAAAAGGCCCCTATCATAGCGAGGAGTTTGATGTCCCCGCCTCCCATTCCCTCCCTGCGGGCAATAATATAATAGCCCCATGCCACAAGAAACAGGATGCCACCGCCCATTAGTATCCCCAATAGAGAATCCCACCATGACAGTTCAGGAAGCAAAAAAGAAGACAAGAAGCCAAGGGCGATCCCAGGCAAAGACACTGCATCCGGAATGATTTGATGCTCAAGGTCAACAAATGTCACGATTATAAGACATGATGAAAAATAAAAATAAATAAAAACTTCAGGACCAAGACCAAACTTATGCCAAAGCGCAAGGGCCAAAAGGCCGCTTAATAGCTCCACCAGGGGATACTGCAAGGAGATCCTTGCCCCACAAAAACTGCATTTAGCCCGTAGAAACAAGAAACTCAGTATTGGGATATTTTCCCACCATTTCAGCCTATGGCCACATTTCGGGCAGGCAGAACCAGGCCTTACCACCGATCTTTCTTGAGGCAGCCTGCATATGCACACATTCAAAAAGCTGCCGATACAGATCCCCAGCGAAAAGACCAGAAAGGGCCAAATGAATGCCGGCAGAGTAATCAAATCATTTCCTCGCGTTTTGCTCTCAAACAAAATCTATAAATTTTGCAATAGGTTCAGATGGTTTCAACTTTCCCAGACTCACCTGGCATGTCACAAAGCTTCAATCGACCCCGTTTGACTAATTCCAGATAATTTTCTCTTATTTCCTCGAGCTGAGATACACCCTTTAGAAATCGTGAGTACAAACTATAGTATTCTGACTGGTCAGGCTCAAATCTCACCTGAACAAACTGGATGCCGGCTCCTGACTTCGTCTTGCCTAAATGCTGCACATAACCCTTAAGAAGAATTACTCCAATCACAGGCAACTCAACGAGCAAGTCAGTGATGAATCCTACAGTCATGGAGGAATTTACAGCCACATAACATCCATCTAACGAGATATTGGTACTATATCCCAACATATTGAACTTTGGGAAATATACACGTAAGTTCACTGAATACCGCGGTGATTTACGCTTTTCACTCATGATAATCCTCCTGGAATAGATATCTGCTCACTATTTACAAAAATTACCTGTTGAAGCCATGCTAACTATTTATTTTACTCTTCGGACAGAACGAAGCGTGAGACAAATTTTTTTCAAAAGGTTTAATTAGCCGTGGTAGCAGGGTCCGGCAGTATTGATGAAGTATCTCTTTTTAGGATAGGGCTCTTGGACCAGTGGCTGCCGACACTTTCTTTTACAGCAAAATTTACAGGAGGGACGAGTACAGGTAAGGCCCTCACATGTTGTACTTTAATGGTATCGCTTGCCGTACATTCCCGTGCCCATTCACCATCAAGCTGTACAGGAAAATTCTGTTTCCCGATAATTTCTACAGAACAGGCCTGACAAGTGGCTATGGGACTTGGAAAAAAAGTAATGCGACCTCTCAATAGCAGCCCGAGATATGCCATGACAGTGGGAATGACATAGGCTTCTAATTTCCCATCGCTCCAGCAAGACGCGGATGAAAGAGACCCGCCAGCTGCATAATATTCGATATTAGAAAGGATCAAAGTATCATGGTCCCTTAGCCTGATTTGATTCATGCTCCCCTTTTTATCAAAGAAACACACATCCATTTTGGTCGAACCAAACTTGAGCATAATCGAAAGCATATGTTTCAGGCCAAGAGCAACATAAAGAAACTGATTCCATCTCTTTCCAAGATTATGACAAAAACGTTTCATGCGTATTTGTGAAACAGACGCTACTATCCTTGCGTCCAGGCCAAAACCTGCAGATCCTATAAATCCGGAGTCCTCTCCGCAGGACCAGAGGTCCATTGCTTCAACCTTTCCGGCGTTAATCCCTGACCGGAAATGATCAAGGCCACCCTGATTCCATACTTTCCACCAGCCCAGGCTTCTGGCTAGATCGTTGCCTGTACCAAGCGGCAGGATGGCAAGCGGTGGGGGCCTATCAAGGGTGCCAAGTATGCGTGCAACCGATGATACGGTACCATCACCTCCTGCAACCACAATCAGGTCACGGCCTGGAGCCAAGGACAGTACCTGAGTCTCCAGATGTTCAGGATCAGTGAAGACAACATGCTTGCCGAGATCTTGGTCATGCAGGGCACGCTCTAGTTCAGCGGCAATTTTTTTTCCCGCATGGGCCCCGGATATGGGATTTATAAGAAAAAGACAATCCATAATTCCTTGCTAGAATAAGCTGAAATAATTAGATTAGAAACAAAAAAAATAACTTCTCAATAAATTGAAATAGATTACATGTTGCGACTGTCCACTGGATTCCGGCTTTCGCTGGAATGACAGGCGCTTATACCCAATCGTCATTCCGGCGAAAGCCGGAATCCAGACATCTTACCCTGAATTATTGAAAAGTTACTCAAAAAATGCCTATGGAACCTAATAATTTTCGCATTCTGGTAGTAGACGACGAAATACCCTTGACATCTCTCCTGGGCCGAATCCTCACTCAGGCGGGCTATCAAGTAAAATCCGCCAACAGCGGTATCAAAGCCTTTGGCACAATTGGCGATTTTTCTCCTAACCTTGTAATCACAGACCTCAAAATGCCTGATATCAGCGGCCTCGACCTTTTGAAAAAGGTGCGATCAGAAAGACCGGAAATCGATTTTATAATACTTACAGCTTATGCGACTGTGGAAAATGCTGTGGAGGCTATGAAGGAAGGGGCTCTAGACTATCTTATAAAGCCCCTCAAAGATCCGGATGAATTGCGGATGACGGTAGCAAGAGTGGTGGAGCGCCAAACCCTCATGGCGGTGGATACTCTATGGAGAAATCAACTAGCAGAAGGCCTTCCGCCTACTGATATCATTTTTGCCGGCATGAAGGATGTATGGAGCGAAATACAGCATGTGGCCAAGACAGACGCCACAGTATTACTTCAGGGAGAAAGCGGTACTGGAAAAAGCCTTGTAGCCAAAGCTATTCATCATTTGAGCGAGAGAAAAGGTCCGTTTGTAGAGCTCAATTGCGCTGCAATACCTGAAACGCTTATTGAGTCTGAACTCTTCGGACACGAAAAAGGGGCGTTTACCGGAGCGATTAAGACCAAGAGGGGAAAATTTGAACTTGCCCAGAATGGGACCATATTCCTGGACGAGATAGGGGAAATGCCATTGTCCGCTCAAGCAAAATTCCTGCGCATACTCCAGGAAAGGACATTTGAAAGGGTGGGAGGCACTACCACCCTCAATACCAGCGCGAGAATAATTGCCGCCACCAACCAAAATCTGATGGCAAGGATACGTGAAAAACGCTTTAGGGAAGACCTTTACTATCGTCTGAATGTTTTTCCAATTACCCTTCCTCCTTTGAGAAAACGCCTTGAGGCAATACAGGTGCTGACCAACTACCTTGTCCGGTCAATATCTACGCGGGTGGGGAAAAAAGTCTCGGAAATATCAGATGACACCTTAAAGCAGATAAAATCCTACAAATGGCCAGGCAATGTGCGGGAACTACATAATGTCATTGAACGAGCCATTATCTTAAGCCGGGACTCCAGGCTGGCACTGCCTCCGTTAACAGCCCCACTTATTGAGGTTACGCCTGAATCAACCACTAAACGGCTTCGCAGTATACGAGACCTGGAAAAAGAAGCCATTGAGGCAACCATCAGGGAAACAGATGGACATAGAGGTAAGACCGCGAAAATATTAGGTATTTCAATTAGAACACTTCAGTACAAACTAAAGGAATATGGTTTTCTAAAATAGATGGCACGATGTTTGCTTATAATATATACAAACAAACACAATTATTCTTCCCAACCCTCCTCTCCCCGAAGGCCTTCTTGGAATTTTTCAAGGAGGCCTTCTTCTTTATGTTGCCACATCCTTTCTTGGAGACTTCTAAGAGGTGCTCCAAACTACAGCCTACTCACAAATTCCGGGCTTCCCGGATTTAAATAAAAAACGGTTATTCCCGAGAGGCTCTCGAATTAGAAATTCCGGAATGCCCATCAGAAATACCGGACACTAACCAGGAAAAAATAGTGCAAAAATTGCAGAAATTAAGTGCAAAAATTGCAGAAATCTGCAAAAATTGCATGTTGTGTTTATTACGATCTGGATTAAAATCTGTAACTTCTCAATAAGTCCGGGCAAATCATATTTTGCGACTATCCAATAAGAAAATAGGTCCCATATACAGTATGCTATATGCAGAATGACCGCAACATATAGCGACCCAAGAGCAGATAATGGCTTATATGAAATATCCAGTGAAATGATAAAAATTTTTGATATTTTCAGTAAATTGATTTAATAACGTATAATTGTCCAAAAGGTATGCAATCTGCATATATTTTCTTGAGCATTTTCAGAAAACAAGAATATTGCTGGCATTTCCCCAAAGTCGATCAGAGGCACAGTAAGTAGCCATGAATGTCCATAAGGTAGTTGAGCCAAAAGTTGTTTATTATTTCTTTTTTTTCTTATTTGCCATTTTATTATTGACCAATACCAACTCTGCTCATGCCAGAAGTATTGGTTACGACGAAAATACAGAGATAGTAATCAGAGGAACTATCAAACAATGTGCGGCAAGGCCATATATGAAACTCCAGTGCTTTACTCTTCAGTCCGGATCCCGAATTTTCAGGGTCATTGTTGCTCCGCGATGGTTTGTCAGGCGAATCGCGCTTAAACTCAATGATGGAGAAAACGTGAAAGTGGTGGGATCAAAATTCTTCGGCAGAGATGGATGCCTTTGTCTATCAGCAAGATCTATAAAATTTCTCTCCTCAGGCAGAAACGTTGTGCTGAGAGACAGGAGTTGCAAACCTGTCTGGCAAAATTCCTGTGTGCGAGAATCTTCCTGTATTCGTATTTTTTATCAATCCCCTTAATCAATATCATTTTTTAAATACATGTCCTTTCCTGATTCCTTTTCTTGTCGAAACCAAATCCTGTCCAAACGGGATCGTCTTTCCTTCTCTACCATGAACTATCTGAGTAAAAAAATTACTGACAGCTTCAGAAAACTTGAAAAATACAAGAACAGCAGGATGCCACTTATCTATGTTTCTTTCAGAAACGAAGTAGATACACATCAACTCATAAGAGAGAGGCTCAATAGCGGACTTGAAGTGGCTATCCCTAAGACAGATGTCACAAACAGGCGGCTCGAAACTTATCTCTTGAAGGATTGGGAAAAAGACCTCAGGCCCGGAGCCTACGGAATACTGGAGCCGGATGTAAGAGTGGCCTCATTAATACTACCATCCCAAATAGACATGGTAGTGGTTCCCGGCAGTGTATTTGACCGCCAATGCGGCCGATATGGTTACGGAGGAGGATACTTCGACCGTTTTTTATCCATAGAGGCCCCGCAAGCCCTTCGCATAGGACTTGCCTTCAGCCTTCAGGTCCTTCCGAAAATTTCCCTGAAAACCCATGACCAGAGAATGGACATTATCGTAACAGAAAATGAAATACTGCGGTGCAATCGCCAAGCAAATTCCTAAAAGCGTAACCGTTCACGGGGTTACAACACCCGTTTTACCGCAACCCACCGAACTGTAAGCGTTTACAGGGTGCTGCAGATGCGAGGCGGAGGGTACGCAGACGTACTCCCTGTACTTCAAGTGCCC
>CAZYEJ010000040.1:0-20711 GCA_964646435.1 uncultured Thermodesulfobacteriaceae bacterium | reverse complement strand
TGTGTCGCTGTATCATAAACAGACGATAAGGGAGCCGAGTGATGATCACTTGGGTTTTTGTTCCCCTGGGTCTGATTCTGCCTGATCAGCCGAACCGCGTAGTACGGACCCGTACGCTGCGTGGTGTGGGAGGGGGGAGTTGTGAGGCTCCTTCCTATCCCGATGGGGCTTTAGTGGTTGTCAAAGTCATTATGTGGAGTCTGCAAACTAACTGAAACGTACATCTCCAAAAGCGCCTGTCTCATTTGGTCTGGCTCTGATACATAGCGCACATCCATGTTCTTTACTCTAACTTTTTGATCAATAAATACCGGCCTGAATACAGGGTCATTTTCTAAATGTGTGCGTGATCCTTGCTCTGTATAAGTTGCTACCGTTTGACCTGTTATTTCACGAGCCAGCCTAAAAGCAAATGTTGCCGAATTATGCCCTGAGCTTGGCCTGCAATGATTTTGTAACCGCTTGCGAATGGTATTTGTGCGCCCCACATATAGATGCTGTCCATTTTCTGAAAACAAATAGATGCCTGACTGTGGCGCGTCCATTGGAAGTGAGGCAACTGAAACTGGCGTCATATTCATTAGTCTTTGGAATGAAGATTCAAGTGACTCAATAAATTGTCGAAATGTTTCATTCATTACATCTATGCCCTAACGTACGCATCACCTGCGCCCAAAGCCAATGAGGATTTGGCAAATACGACTTTTTACACAGACTGCGCAAAAGTGAAAAACGGCTTGGCTTTTGGCGTCAGAGTGAATGCGATTGTTATACCCTGCTTTGCTCATAAAGGTATGTGTTTATTCTACCTCAAAGAAAAACTTATGATATCTCCTTTTGGTTGTTTCATAATCATCCTTAAGAATATCAAAATAAAAAGTATCTGTGTCAGACGATATCTCTTTGGCACCAAAACGTTTATGAAATTTAACTACCTTTAAGTTCTCTTTTCTGACATCAAAATGTGATCGTTGAAAACCAAGCTGATAAAAAGCGAATTCATAAACAGATAAGGCAGACTCAATAGCGGTGTAGCTTGGGGCATCTTGGTGAACCATCCAACTTCCCCAGCAAAATGAATCACCCTTAAAATCATAAAGGCGGACAGATCCTATAGGAACATCATATAATGATGTGATGATGAAATAAAACTCGGCTCTATTTTTTTCTCTTTCTTTATAGCTGACTAACCACTCTTTCTGCTTTTTTATGTCATCGTCAACAGGAGATAAATATTTATTTAAATTGTTGTCAAGGCGAAGAGAAAGTATGAATTCTGAATCCTCTACTGTAACTATCCGCAATTTAGTATGCTTACATGCCGTAATTTCAAAAGTCTTTATAGAAAACCTGTGTTTGTTATTCATTAAATTTTTAGCAACATGACGACTTTTGTCACCAACCAAGTGCATGAGTGTTTTTTCGCTAGCATTCGGATTTAAGGCTACCGCTCCTCGTATAAGTTCAGATGAACTTGTAGATAGCTTTTCCAAAGTGTCTTGGTTCGTTTCTGGATCATTTGCCAAACGAAAATCATTATGAGTATCCATAGGTTCTCCTTTGAACTTACGCAATTAATTTCTGGTATAACAGAGTAATAAATGGAAACTTTCCATGATATTAAACTATATAGATGGACATATTTTCCATCTATTTTCATATTAAGCAGTTCAATATGGGAAAAGTGGTCCACTTATTAAATATTGCTTGTAAATTTCCATATATTGTGAGATTATCATATCCACCATGGAAAATAAACCAAAATTTCGACCAGATCCGAATGCCAAATTAATGGACCAAATGCGGGAGGTACTCCGTTACTATCATTATGCCTATCGTACCGAGTCCACTTACTGCCGATGGATTCTTCGCTATATTCAGTTTTTCGGAGGCAAAACTCATCCCCGGAAACTTGATGCGAAGCATATTGAAAAATTTCTATCACACCTGGCGACCAAAGGCAATGCTGCTGCCTCCACACAGCGCCAGGCCTTGAATGCTCTCGTCTTTCTCTATCGTGATGTCCTTAATCAGCCCCTTGATGGCAAGATCGCCCCTGTCCGTTCAAAACGAAAACTGAGCCCTCCAACCGTCCTGACTCAAGAGGAAGTTCAACAGGTGCTCCGGATGATAAGCGGAACTCATGCATTAATGGCAAAACTGCTTTATGGGGCAGGCTTGCGCCTTATGGAATGCGTCCGATTACGCATCCAGGACGTAGACTTTGGCCAAGACATCCTCTATGTCCGAGGCGGCAAAGGCGGTAAGGATAGGACAACCATTTTTCCACAGAATATTTGCGAAGAACTACGATTGCATATTGAAAGAGTAACGGATTTGCATCACAGAGACCTTGAGGAAGGTTACGGTGAGGTATATCTGCCCGAGGCATTATCTCGCAAATATCCTAATGCAGCCAGAGAAACACGCTGGCAGTATGTCTTTCCAGCCAAAAAAAGGTCCATCGACCCGAGGTCAGGCCGTGAGATGCGTCACCATGTGTTGGAGTCCGGCCTCCAGAAGGCTGTCAAGCTCGCTGTTCAACGGGCCGGGATTCAGAAGCGTGCTACCTGTCATACGCTGCGGCACAGTTTCGCCACCCATATGCTGGAGAACGGCATTAACATCCGGGTGCTCCAGGAACTTATGGGCCATGCGGATGTTAAGACCACTGAGATTTACACACATGTAATGAAACGCGATATTACCAGTCTCCAGAGCCCGCTGGACAGATTGAGCGAATGACGCCGATTTCATCTTTACCCAGTTTTCCTAAGTTGAGCGATTAGCTGTTAGCCGTTGAATCCCCAAAGGGGGCAGCGAAGCTGCGTTCAACAGGGTGAAAGTTTATAATAACAAAACATCCTGCTTGTCAGGGCGGCAGACCGATAATCATTAAACTAATAGCTAACCGCTAAAGGCTAACCGCTCAATTTAGGTCTTAGGGGCTATTGAGTGGTTTTGCATTGACTCAGGGCAGCGAGACGGGATGATAATGAGTGATCCAAAATGGCCAGGCGGATACGTCCATTTTTAGAACCACTTACTTAAAATTCAGGTAAGCGTTCACAGGGCACCGCATCTGCTTTGTTGTCGGGCACTTGAAGTACAGGAAGTACGTCTGCGTACCCTCCGCCTCGCATCTGCAATACCCTGTAAACGCTTACAGTTCGGTGGGTTGCGATAAAACGGGCGTTGTAATCCCGTGAACGGGTACAAATTCAGTAACGAACGTTGCAGGTGAAATGATTTTGATTTTTTCGAACGACTCCAAATTCAATAAATGCGGATCTCCAGTTACTATATATTTCACATCTGCAGCTAAAGCACATTCAAGTATGATGTTATCATCCGGGTCGTCCTTGATTAAATCAACTGTGATTTGAGGGAACACAAAGCAAAAAATATCTTCTATTTCTTTGGCAATTGGAAAACATTCCTCATGAGTAAGGCCAAATTTTGGTCTTATGAGAATTTCTCTAAATTCGGAAGCGCGCCACGTGGCAACACGTGGCGTGGGGAGGGAGAGAGAAAAACTTCCCCTTACCCGATTTGATGTTTTTTGTATTATTACAAGATGTTATGGCCTAAATCTCTTGATTTTCAGGTCTTTCAAGGCCTTGTAATGTTTTTCGTTCCCAGTAAGAACAGGATTACCATAAGCGATTGCCGTTGCTCCGATGAGCGCATCTGCCAATTGCATTGAATGACTTAAAAAATGTTGCTCGACGTAAAACATTGCTTTGGCAGATATCTCTTCGGAAATATAGAGAATTTTAGCATTCCAAATATGCAGAGCCTTACGAAGATTGTTTAATTCTTTTTTATTTCTCATTCCTTGGACAAGTTCCATATAGGTTACAACAGAAATAAAGAAATTGCTTGAATTCTCAATGACTTGATATGCCTTCTCATTCCCTTTTAAATACCAAATGAGGACATCAGTATCGATGAGCATTTAGAACCTTCCTTTTCTTAAATTTCTAACGTACTCATTAACATTATCGACAGTGTCATTATCTTTCCACATTCCGAACAGTTCATTTTCTTCTGTTTTATTCTTAAGATCCTGATAGGGAACAAGCTTGGCGCAGGGTTTTCCACGGAAAGTGATAATGACTTCTTCACCTCTGCTGACAGAATCGATGAGTTCTTTTGAATGGAACCTCAAATCTTTTGCTGTGGCTTTCATGATACCCCCTACAGTTAAGTTTATACTTAAAAGTATAAACTTAACTCCAATCAGAGTCAATTTTTTTTGAGACGTTGTTATTTGCGGCGGATGATTTTTACAGCGAGTGCGGAGCTGAGCGAAGGCGGGGCAGGCTCAAGCTGCAAGCTTGAAGTCTGCAACGATCTTTGCTGATTGTCCTCTTTCAAAGAGAAGGGATATATGACTCAGATCGAGCAGCGTGAAGACAGTATTCCGTCATTTTCAGCAAAGGTGCCAGAAGTAGAGGCCCTTGAATCGCGGGCCATCTATGAAATTTCGCAGGTCGTGGGCTCAGCCCTGTATCTCGACAAGGCCCTATCTCAGATATTGCACGTCTTCCACACCACACTTTTCATGGAGCGCGCCACTCTGGTCCTACTGGATGAGACTGGTAGCATCTTGAGTATAAGGGCATCTTACGGCCTGACACATAAAAAAGATAAATGGGGAATTTTCGGCCTGAACGAGACTATTTGCAAGAAAATTCTTCAAACATGTTCTCCGTTTGTGGTGCCTGACATTCACAGCGAACCAGTATTTCTGGATATGATCCAGTACCCGAGTCTCCTGAGTAAGGACAAGCTCTCCTTTATCGGCGTGCCAATTATTCTGCGCAAGAAGCCAGTGGGAAAAGTGGCCATATTGATCGCCCAGTTCCTAAAACTTCACCAGACCATCTGCTGCAAGGAAAAGAGCCTGATTGAGGAAAACCGGTCCCTTCGAGCAGAAGCCCGCAGACCTCACAGCAGACACAATATTATTGGGACGAGTAAGGCCATATATGAGGTCCTGGAAAAACGCACATGCTCTTTGAAGGACCTTGAACGTAAGGAAGTTGAGGCCGCTCTTCGTCGTCACGGATGGGTTCAGGTCAGAGCTGCACGAGACTTGGGCCTGACTCAGCGGCAAATCGGTTACCGTATCAAGAAATATGGTTTGCGCCCGCCCGGATCAGGTTAATCCATAGGAACTTACGAGTTTGTATTAAAACGGATTTAATCTTACAAAAATGTAGTAATAATCAAATAGCTTCTCCTCTCACATCCTGTCATTCCTGTTTATAACCTATTGTTCTGACACAATAAAAATACTGAAAACCATGTCTGGCATCAATATTGAGTATGGATCAAGGATACTTGAATACAGCGTGACGGCTGACGGCATCATGAGACCATAAAAACGTCGTCAGCTTTATTAACAAAAAAACAGCAAGAAAAAAGGAGGAGAGAGTTTTATGAACAGATATTCAGTTAAACCCGGTTTGGGAAATTGCCATTTGGCCGTCATGCTGCAAGGTTATAAAAATGTAAATCCTAATGGAGAAGAAGGTGTATGGCTCAGAATCAATCAGAAAACATTGCATTTATACTGATGTTTGCCATCTTGACTCCGGCCCTGATAACCGGAGGCTTTGCCGAGAGAATGAAATTCTCTGCCTTTTTGATATTCACAGTGCTGTGGAGCTCACTGATCTATATGCCGATCTGTCACTGGGTCTGGGGCGGCGGATGGCTTGGAAGCATGGGGGCCTTGGACTTTGCCGGGGGAACTGTTATTCATATCAATTGCGGCTTTGCAGCCTTGGCGGCTGCCATTATTATAGGCAAGAGGAGGGGTTGTTGGGGCGACCATGGCATACTCATTTATTGGCAGTGCTATTATTCTCAAGATTATTGATGTTACAGTAGGGCTTAGGGTAACCATAGAAGAAGAGGTCCAGGGCCTGGATCTCACTCAGCACGGTGAGATCGGGTATTCTCTATAAATAATCCCCCCAGGGCGGACAAAAAAATGCATGGCGCATTCTGTTCGTCTCTGTATACCTGATTAAGGAGGAATCCATGAAGAAAATAGAAGCAATTGTAAAGCCCTTCAAGCTGGACGACGTAAAAGAGGCCCTGAACGAAATCGGCATCAAGGGAATGACAATTTCCGAAGTCAAGGGCTATGGTCGCCAGAAAGGACATAAAGAGGTCTATAGGGGTGCAGAGTACGTGGTAGATTTCATCCCCAAGATTAAACTTGAAATAATTGTAGATGCAGCTCAGGTAGATCAGGTAGTGGCGACGATCAGAGAGTCTGCCTATACCGGTAAGCTTGGAGATGGTAAAATCTTTGTGCTTTCTGTGGAAGAGGTAATAAGAGTCAGGACTGGTGAACGGGGTAAGGATGCTATTTAGTGTCTGAACAGAAAGGCCATTCAGACACAATTTTGAATTTAAAAAAGGAAATAACTTTAGAAAAATTTTTTCAACGAAATCAACTATATAAAAGGAGAAGTATCTTATGACACCAAAACAGGTATTGGACATGGCCAATGAGAAAGGCCTCAAGGTAGTTGACCTTCGCTTCCTTGATTTCCTTGGATTGTGGCAGCATTTCACAGTGCCTTTAAGCGAGTTGGATGAGACCAGTTTTGAAGAAGGCTTTGGCTTTGACGGCTCAAGCATTCGCGGATGGCAGCCAATTAATGCCAGTGACATGCTCATTGTCCCGGATTCTACCACTGCCCAGATAGATCCTTTCTTCGTAGAGCCAACGCTGGTTTTGATCGGAGACATCACAGACCCTATAACCAGGGAGCCATATTCCAGGGATCCCAGGAACATAGCCAAGAAGGCAGAAGCGTATCTCAAGGGTACAGGCATTGGTGACACTGCGAACTTTGGGCCTGAGGCTGAATTCTTCATCTTTGACGATGTCCGCTACGACAATACCAGTAACGGCTGCTTCTACGAGGTAGATTCTATAGAGGGCACCTGGAACACTGGCCGGGATGAATGCCCCAACCTGGGATACAAGCCCCGCCACAAAGAGGGTTACTTCCCTGTTCCGCCAATGGACAAATTTCAGGACTTAAGGACCGAGATGCTGCTCACGCTGGAGCAGGTCGGCATTGAAGTCGAGTGCCAGCACCATGAGGTAGCTACTGCAGGACAGGCGGAAATCGATATGCGTTTCAAGCCTCTTGTTCAGATGGGCGACCAGCTCATGTGGTTCAAGTATGTGCTCAAAAATGTTGCCCACCGTCACGGCCATACTGTCACCTTCATGCCCAAGCCGCTCTATGGTGATAACGGCACAGGCATGCATACACACATCAGCATATGGAAAGATGGCCAGCCTACCTTTGCAGGCGACAAGTATGCAGGACTTTCTGAGAATGGCATGTATGCCATGGGTGGCATCCTCAAGCACTGCCGTTCCCTGTGCGCTTTCTCTAATCCATCTACCAATTCGTACAAGCGCCTTGTGCCTGGTTTTGAGGCCCCGGTAAACCTGGCCTACTCAAGCCGCAACAGAAGCGCTGCAGTCCGTATCCCCATGTATTCCGATTCTCCCAAGGCCAAGAGGATCGAGTTCAGAACCCCGGATCCCTCCTGCAACGGGTATCTGGCCTTCTCTGCAATGCTGATGGCAGTACTTGATGGTATAGAGAACAAAATCGATCCTGGTGAACCCATGGACAAGAACATCTATAATCTACCCCCTGAGGAACTGGCCAATATTCCCTCAGCCCCAGGCTCTCTTGATGAGGCCCTGGCAGCACTTAAGGAAGACCATGAATTCCTGTTAAAGGGTAGTGTCTTCACCCAGGATGTCATTGATATGTGGATCAACTACAAGACAAAAAACGAGATCAACACGGTCAAACTGCGTCCCCATCCATATGAGTTCTTCTTGTACTTTGATGTTTAATTAATCGTTGTACGCGATATATATTTCTGAGGGCCACGCTTCTTTAAGGGGTATGGCCCTTTCTAAACGATATGTAGCAATTTCCCGGATGTGTGAACAACAAGATAATCGTATTGACAATCTTATTTTATTATACCATATTTAATATAATTATATTTTTTTCTAGAAGGATTAGTGATGGGATATTCTAAAATCAGTGTGACAATTCCTGATGAAATGTATAATGATATGAAGGAGTTCACATCGAGGGAGAAAATTAAAATAAGTCATCTGGTGGCAGAGGCCATCGCAGATAGACTCAGAAAGATCAAAGAAGAAAGATTTATTCAGCAGGTCAATGAAGTCTTCAGTGATCCGGAGGTTGGAAAGGAGCAACGCCTCATGGCCGAAGCCATTGCCGATAATGCCGATTTAGAGGAATTGCCATGGTAAAACCGGATCAGGGTGATATTTACTGGGTAAAATTCGGTCATTCAGGTGATTCAGGCCCATCCGGCAAGAGGCCGGCTGTTGTTATTCAAAATAATTTGCTGAACAAGAGCAATATAAACACGACAGTCGTGGCCCTATTGACTTCAAACAGAAGACTTGCATCTGTGCCGGGGAACATTCAACTTAAAAAAGGAATTGCAAATCTTTCCAAAACAAGTGTTGTGGTTGTCAGCCAAATGTCTACCGTGGATAAGCTCAGGTTGCTGGAAAAAATCGGAACCCTCAACAAGGAAAAGACTCAAGAGGTCATTGAAGGTTGCCGGAAGGTTATCAGTTTGAAAATATTTTCGTAATGGTTATTTTCTTTTCTCCCCAGCTTTGCCATTGTATGAAACCATACTACACGACACCAGCCTTGCAGCAACGCACGGATTTTACCTGGTGTCGTGTAGCCTGGTATAAAAAATTGTGAAGATTACAAATAGGATATTATCCTAAAATCCTGTCTACTTCTTCTGCATCGGCGTCCATGACATGGGAAATTCCGGAAACTTCCGCAGCCTCTCTTGTCAGGGTCATCAGGTCATTACGGTCAACATACTTAAGGGCGAACTTCCTTGAGCCTGCCATAATCTGCTGAAGACCGTGTTTTAGCCTATCGATGTAGGAATACATGCCGATGGCACCTGCGGGGAGCTTGCCGAAATCCTTTCCGAATCTTTCCTTTAGTTGGGCGCTGACGGCAAAGAGGCCCATATATTTGTCCTCTATTTTTTCCCCTTCCAGCATTTTATCCATCATGAGTTTTCCATGGGTCTTTCCCACCATTGAAGCGGTAAAAATGGCCCTTCCAAGACAGATGGCCTTTACATAGGGCGCTCCAAGGGCAATGGCCTTAAAGATATGGTCTTCCAGGGACATGCCGCCGGCAATAGCGATCGGCGGGATATAGGCCCCTTTGGCAGCCAAACGTTGGCACATCTGATAGGCCAGGCATTCCAGTTGCACTGTCGGAATGCCCCATTCATTCATCATACGCCATGGGCTCATGCCGGTTCCGCCCCCTGCCCCGTCCATGGTGAGAAGATCGATCTTTGCATCTGAAGAATACTTAATGGCCCGGGCCAGATCAGCAGGACGATATGCACCTGTCTTGAGAGTCACATATTTTGCGCCTACGGAACGTAGGTGCTTAACAGAATTGTGAAAGGCCTCTTCTTCCACCATGCCAAGGCGTGAGTGACGTTCAAACGTCTTGAAGCCACCGGCCTCAAATGCCTCCTGGACTACCTCGCTGCTCGGATCCGGCAGCACCATATAGCCCCTCTTTTTGAGTTCCAATGCCTTGTCAAGAGAATGCACATTGACCTCGCCGCCAATATCCTTGGCACCCTGGCCCCATTTAAGCTCAAATATCCTAATTCCTAACTTCTCAATCACATATTCCGGTGCACCAAGCTTTGTATCCTCTACATTCGCTTGGACAATGATACCGCCAACGCCGCTATCCCATTTCCTGAAAGCATTTATGCGACGTTCCATCTCAGGCGACTTGAAAATTTTTCCATGTTTGAATTCCGCATCATGATCCATGCCGCAAATGTTTTCACCCGCAACAACCAACACGCCTGATATGGCCGCCCCTATGGCTACGTCTTCCCAATTAATGCGGGCAATATCAGTTGATCCCACTGCGCCGGTAAAGACAGGAAAGTCCATCTTGATGCTACCATCAGCGCCGACAGCCGTAGTCGTATCCACAGCCGGGAATGTGGCTTTATCTGAATCTGCTTCAATGCCGAATGCACCTACAGCCGTGCCTTGAATGTTGAAATGGGAAAAATCAACAGGGTAATCCTTTTCAGAACCGGCAGTGATTCTGCCAAAAGGCGTTGGGTAAATGACCTGCTTTCCTTTGATGGCGGATCTACCTACTTCACAAGTTCCCATACAACCATCAAGGCAAGTTACACAAAGTCCTGATCCAGGCGCCGGTGCTACCCTTGTCGAGGTAAGCGTGGCAGCGCTACGATTCGGTTTGCTAAATGACATAACAGAAAAATCCTCCTATTTAAAAGTTGGGTATAGAGTTTCAGTAAAATTGTAATTTCCACCGCAAAAAAAACGTCCACCACCAATAAGGGGGCAGACGTCTTTGTCAGCCATACTATCTATAAAACAGCTTCCCACATCTTTGTAGGAAACCTTATAAATTTGTAATAATCGGGATCTATTTAGGGTATATTAATCCATTTTGTCAAGATCTTTCTATTGCAGTTCCTCCGAAAGCAGAACTGCCTCTGCCACACGCCGCATCGATTTGCGGGAGTCCATGCTCCGTTTTTGAATCCAGCGAAAAGCCTTATTTCCGTCCATTTTGCGTCTGCGCATAAGGACCTCTTTAGCACGCTCCACCAGTTTTCGGGTCTCCAGTTCCTCCCTGATCACCTTGGTTTTTACCATGAGCTCTGTGTTGAGAATTGCAACTGCCGCCTGATTGGCAACCGCTGTAATGAGGTTTACCTCTGTTTCTGAAAATTCATAGGGTTCTGCTGTAAAACAGTTGAGCACCCCAATTACCTTTTCATCCTTCACTTGAAGCGGCACACTGACCATGGATACCAGGCCAAGCTTTTTGGCCATCTCCTTTTCCTTGAACCTGGGCTCTGTTGACACGTCTCTGATAATAAGTGGCTGGCTGTGTGTAGCCACAAAACCGACCACTCCTTCATCCAGGGCCAAAGATCGGTCCTTCAAATAATCCGGAGCTATAGCCTGCGTCGCTTTCAGCCGGATTTTTTTCGGATCAACACTTTCGTCTATAAGCCACAACGAACAGATCTCAACACCTGTTACTCTGGCCGTAACCATTACGATCAGCTTCAGAATATCTTCAAGATACTGGTCGGAGGTGATGGCACGGCTGATATCCGTGATGGCTTTGATGTATTTGTCGTATGTTTCAGACTTGTTTTTTTTCATTAGTCATGCCGCTTTTTAGAAACATCTCAACATAAAGGATAAGATCCTGCAGGTCGTTCTTGTCATCGTAATATCTACCCAATATCCCCATGGTATCTCTGAAGCGATTTTACCCTGCCATGCCCTTTCCGGCAGGCTGCAATACCCCTGGCAGCGGCAACGGCCGCAGCCGTGGTGGTGATATACGGCACCTTGAACTTGATTGCCGCCTTTCGGATGTAGGAATCGTCATGCTTGCTTAGTTTGCCGCTGGGTGTGTTGATGATCAGTTGAATCTCATTATTTTTTATCCCATCAACAATATTTGGGCGTCCCTCATGCATCTTGCGGATCGGTTTTGATGGAATGCCGTGGTCTGCCAGAAACCTGTGAGTTCCTCCGGTAGCCTTGATCTCAAAACCAAGCCTGTCAAACTGCATTGCCACCTCCAGGGCAGGCTTCTTGTCTTTCTCAGACACGGTGATAAGCACTGTCCCCTCGGAAGGAAGCCTTTGTTGAGCCGCCTCCTGGGCCTTATAAAAGGCCAGGCCAAAAGAGTCAGCAAGCCCCAGGACCTCCCCTGTAGATCGCATCTCCGGGCCGAGAAGCGGGTCGACCTCCGGGAACATGTTAAAGGGGAAAACCGCTTCCTTGACGCCAAAGTGAGGTATCGATCCAGGTTTGATATCGAGATCTGCGAGCTTTTTACCCAGCATGAGCTGGGTTGCTAAGCGGGCCATGGAAATGTTGCAGACCTTTGAGACCAGAGGCACGGTCCTGGAGGCACGGGGATTTGCTTCAAGTATGTATACAATGTCAT
This sequence comes from uncultured Thermodesulfobacteriaceae bacterium, assembly GCA_964646435.1. Taxonomy (GTDB): domain Bacteria; phylum Desulfobacterota; class Dissulfuribacteria; order Dissulfuribacterales; family UBA3076; genus UBA3076. The sequence continues at coordinate 8,586 of CAZYEJ010000040.1, read as the reverse complement.
TGGCAACAGCGTACTGGATGTTCATCAGGCCGACGACACCGAGTTCAACAGCGATCTTTTTTGTGTATTTGTAAATTGTATCAACGTGCCTGGCGGGAATACTGATGGGGGGTATCACACAGGCCGAGTCGCCCGAATGGACCCCTGCAAGCTCGATATGTTCCATCACAGCCGGCACATAGGCATCAGTGCCGTCGGAAATGGCATCCGCTTCGGCCTCAATGGCGTTTTCCAGGAACCTGTCGATCAAGATCGGCCGTTCCGGCGACACATCCACTGCCACGGCCATGTAGTGCTTTAGCATCTCCTCGTCATGGACAACCTCCATTGCCCGCCCCCCAAGCACGTATGAGGGCCGGACCATGAGCGGATAATCGATCCTCTCAGCTACTTTAAGTGCCTGTTCCAATGTGCTGGCCATGCCCGATTCAGGCTCAGGGATACCGAGCTTTTTCATGATCTTGCGGAAACGGTCACGGTCCTCAGCCAGGTCTATGGCCTCAGGAGAAGTGCCAATGATGTTGACACCGGCCTCGGCCAGTTCATTGGCAATATTCAAGGGGGTCTGCCCGCCGAACTGGACTATCACGCCCTCAGGCTTTTCCTTTTCATAAATGCTCAATACGTCTTCGACCGTAAGCGGCTCGAAGTAGAGTTTATCTGAGGTATCGTAATCAGTTGAGACGGTCTCCGGATTGCAGTTTACCATAATCGACTCAAACCCCGCGTCACGCAGTGCAAAAGCCGCATGAACACAGCAGTAGTCAAACTCGATCCCCTGCCCTATACGGTTAGGCCCGCCGCCCAGGACCATTATTTTGCGCCTGTTGCTTGTTTCTACCTTGTCAGGGGCATTGTATGTGGAGAAATAATAGGCAGCATCCTCTACGCCGCTTACCGGCACAGGCTCCCACGCCTCTACCACGCCCAAAGAGGTGCGCTGCTGCCGGATATCTTTTTCAGGGATTTCAAGGAGTTCAGACAAATAACGGTCTGAAAACCCGTCTTTCTTGGCCTGTTTCAGCAGATCATCAGGCACAACAGTCCCCTTGTATTGAAGGATCTTTTCCTCAAGCCCCACCAATTCCTTCATCTGTTCAATAAACCAGGGCTTAATATACGTCTTCTCAAAGAGCGTTTCTACGCCGGCTCCTTTTCGCAGGGCCTCGTACATGATAAACTGCCGTTCGCTCGATGGCTCGACCAGCAGTTCCATCAATTCATCCAGCGATTTATCATTGAAGTCCTTGGCAAAGCCGAGCCCATAGCGGCCGTTTTCCAGGGAGCGAATCGATTTCTGGAAGGCCTCCTTATAATTCTTGCCAATGCTCATGACCTCGCCCACGGCACGCATCTGTGTGCCCAGCTTATCTTCAGAGCCTTCAAACTTTTCAAAGGCCCACCGTGCAAACTTCACTACCACATAGTCACCCCATGGCGTATATTTGTCCAGGGTCCCCTCACGCCAGTATGGGATTTCGTCCAGCGTCAAGCCCCCTGCCAGCATTGCGGAAATAAGAGCAATCGGGAAACCCGTGGCCTTGGAAGCCAGGGCCGAAGAGCGGGAGGTCCTGGGGTTTATTTCGATCACCACCACGCGGCCGGTCTTTGGGTCATGGGCAAACTGGATGTTGGTGCCACCTATGACCTTTATGGCCTCAACAATGTCGTACGACCATTTTTGAAGCTGTTTTTGCAGTTCCGGGTCGATAGTAAGCATGGGGGCTGTGCAATAGGAGTCGCCCGTGTGCACGCCCATAGCATCCACATTTTCGATAAAACAGACAGTGATCATCTGGTTCTTGGCGTCGCGCACGACTTCGAGTTCCAATTCCTCCCATCCCAGGACAGACTCCTCCACCAGCACCTGGCCCACCATGCTCGCCGAGATACCGCGGCTGGCAATGGTTCGCAGTTCTTCCACATTATACACCAGACCGCCGCCCGTTCCTCCCATGGTATAGGCAGGCCGGATGACCACCGGGTAGTCGAGTTCAGCGGCAATTTCTTCAGCCTCCTCTACACTGAAGGCCGGCTTGCTCCTGGGCATCTCTATGCCGAGGCCGTCCATGGTCTCCTTGAATGTGATCCGGTCCTCGCCGCGCTTGATGGCATCGATCTCAACTCCGATTATCTTGACACCGTATTTATCCAGTACGCCTGTTCGGGCCAGTTCTAAGGAAAGGTTCAGGCCGGTCTGGCCGCCAAGGTTGGGAAGCAAGGCATCCGGCCTTTCCACTTCGATAATTTCCTCCATAGCATGGAGATTCAAAGGCTCAATATAGGTAACGTCCGCCATGCCGGGGTCGGTCATGATGGTCGCAGGGTTGGAATTGACCAGCACTATCTCATAACCGAGTTTGCGAAGGGCCTTGCAGGCCTGGGTGCCGGAATAATCAAACTCGCAAGCCTGGCCTATGACGATGGGCCCGGAGCTGATAATCATGACTTTCTTGATGTCATCACGTCTTGGCATTGAATTATCCTTTCATTAGAGATCATCACTCAACCATCAAAACTTCCAAACTGATAATAACCCCCCTATATTGAAAATGTCCACAAGCTAGGGTAAAAATATAAACTGTTGGGAAAACGGTAACCGTTCCAAGAAACACCCCTTGACCGTGAACGGTTACGAAAAACGATTGTCTTGTAATAATTCATGGAGTCTCTACTACAGGCATTAAGTTTTCCGGCCATAAATTATATCACAATCAAAAGGAGGAAACATGTGTCGACTTAGCGCTATTACATCCAGTTTATATTTTTCTCCCATGGAAAATATCCTGGCGCTGGAGACCATGAAAGAAGGCCATGACGGCTCCGGCCTGGGTCTGGTCTTGAAGGACCTGGGGGGGGCATTTGAGGACCTCAAGAGCTATCCCATCCTTTCCGGTAGCTGTACGAAAAAAGGCCTTGAAATGCTGGATGACTATATGCAACAAGCGGGTTTTCGTGTCAAATACAGTTGGGAGCCGAAGATCAAACGAGTCGCAGGCATGGAGATAGAACCACGTGACCACTATTTCGCCAGGGCCTATCAGTATCCATCGCCCTATGAGCCAAAGGCCCAGGCTGAGTGGGAGCAACTCCTGCTTGAGACCAGGCTGGACCTGAGGCGTATGGGAGAGAAAGATCAGTCCCTCTTTGTATTCTCTTTTTATCCTGATTGCCTTACATTGAAGGAAGTGGGAGATCCATTACAGCTAGGTGAATTCTTTGGCCTGGATGATCCATCCCTGCAGGCCAAGATAATTCTGGCCCAAGGCCGGCAAAACACAAACTATGCCATCTATCTCTATGCTTGCCATCCCTTCTTTATACAAGGTTACTGCACCATGACTAATGGCGAAAATACGGCATTTATACCTATCCGGGAGTACTTAACCAGCCGCGGATTTCTTGGCTATATGGGCTATAATAGCGACAGTGAGGTATTTACTCATATCCTGCATTTCACCCACAGGCAGCTCAAATACCCCCTGACCTATTATAAAGATATCATTACTCCCCTTAAGGATGAGGAGATCCTTGAACGACCAGACGCCGAGGCCATCAGCCTGCTCAAAAAGAGTCTTCGACCATTGTGCATAGACGGACCCAACATGGTCGTTGGTTTTATACCTGATGGAACAATTTTCATGGTACAGGATTCCAAAAAACTCAGGCCCGGGGTTGTCGGCGGGGCTGAGGGAAAATACGCCCTTATGAGCGAAATGTGCGGGATGGACAGGGCAATCCCCCAACGTGATCGCTCTGCTGACATTTTTCCTTCAAAATATGACATGGTAATGGTGACACCTAACGCTCAGGAGGTCCAGGTATGGAACCAGCTTCACGGCTAGACCAAAACGGACAACTGGCGTTGCAAGAATTCCCCTATGTCATTCAATGGAGGGAGGACCGTTGCACCCGCTGTGGCCGTTGTACCGCAGTATGTCCGCAACAGGCTATAGAGCCTGCTGTTTTTGCCCAGCGTCTCGTGCATTCCGAATCCGGTACTCTCGTGCCCAGCACTGTAAGAAAGGTGTCTCACGGAATCCGCCAGGTTAATGACATTGATCGCTACTGTACCGGTTGCGGAATGTGCAGCCTGGTATGTCCGAATATGGCAATTGTCCCGCATTACAATCCACATCATAAGTTTCTGTTTCACAAGAACCTTGGAGGAACGCCTTACAAGCGCGGTGGGAGGCGCAACGATCCAAGCCCTAGTACGCTGGACAAGCTCAAATTTACCCGTATCTCAATGTTGACAGACCCCTCCCTGGATGCAGGCAGACACGAGTTCCACATCAGGACCCTCCTGGGGCGCATCCTGCCACCGGATAAGCTGCCCCTCAAGTTGACCGGCAACCGATTGGTTGTGGAAGACGACCAGTTTATCCCTCCTGTGAGAGAAATATTTCCCATACGCATTGGAAGCATGTCCATAGGCGCGCTTTCTCCGTCTATGTGGGAGGGTCTTGCCATGGGCATTACCTATCTCAATGAGGTGGAAGGAATTCCGGTGGTTATGTGTTCCGGTGAAGGTGGTATGCCGCCCAGGCTCCTGCGTTCTCGCTTTCTCAAATACTTCATACCTCAGATCGCATCCGGCTATTTCGGATGGGATGAAATCATCCGTTCCCTGCCGGATATGGTCGAAGATCCGTGTGCCATTGAGATCAAATACGGTCAGGGCGCAAAACCTGGAGACGGCGGTCTGTTGATGTCTTACAAGGTACTTAAGCTCATTGCAGGGATACGCGGTGTCCCGATGCACATCGACCTCGCCTCTCCTCCCACACACCAGACCAAATACTCCATCGAGGAGGCAGTGGCCAAGATGATCCAGTCCATGTCCATGGCCTGGGGTTTCCGCGTCCCTGTGTATCCCAAGATCTCAGGCACCAAGACCGCCCAGGCGGTCCTAAATAACCTGGCCAGAAATCCTTATGCCGCTGCCCTGTGCATTGATGGTGAAGATGGCGGAACCGGAGCGGCTTATAATGTCTCTATGGACAAAATGGGGCATCCCATCGTTTCCAATATCCGGGACTGCTATCTGGATTTGGTCAAACAGGGAAAACAGAACGAACTTCCTATCATCGCTGCCGGTGGAATGGGCAAGACAGGGAACCTTGCAGCAAATGCCGCTGCCATGATAATGCTGGGGGCCAGTGCTGTAGATATTGGGAAATATATCCTGCAGACAGCAGCAGGATGCCTGGGAGATGAGTACAACCGGTGTAACCTCTGCAATACAGGCAAATGCCCCCGGGGCATAACCACACAAAATCCCAAGCTCTACCGCCGGCTGGACCCTGATAAAGTGGCTGAGCGAGTAGTGGATGTCTTTAAGAGCGCTGAGATAGAACTGAAAAAGATCTTTGCCCCTATGGGCCGGAGTACTGAGTTGCCAATCGGCATGTCGGACGGCCTCAGTGTTGGCGACAAGGCTATAGCTGAAAGGTTAGAGATTGATTATGCATGCTGAATAAAGGCAATGTTGAATTATGAATGTTGAATGCTGAATTAAGGAATAAATCAGGTGAAGCAGAATATAATAAAAGAGAAGACGTTTGCACTGGCGGTTAGAATTGTAAAATTGTACAAATTATTGTGCAATGATAAGAAAGAATATGTTTTGTCAAAACAGTTACTGAGAGCTGGAACTTCGATCGGTGCAAATGTTCAAGAAGCGCAGGCTGCACAAAGCAAAAAAAGATTTTGCTGCAAAGATGGCAATTGCCTCCAAGGAGGCGAGGGAAACAAAGTATTGGTTGCTGCTTCTTCTTGAAACAAATTATCTTGACAGAAGTGATAATACTATTGAAGAGATAATGTCCCAAGTCAATGACATTATAAACATTTTGACTAAAATCGTAAAAACATGTCAACATGATCCATAAAGCAGCATTCAACATTTATATATAAACCGATTACCTTAATTCAACATTCAGCATTCAGCATTCAACATTTACATAAATAACGGTTATGGAAATACTGACAATTAACAGTAACCCCAGCGGCCGGCGTGTCTCCTCCAAGGACCTGGAAGAGCAGATACAGCAGGCTGCCACTGATGGAGTCCGGCAACTTGTTATCCAGGCCCAGGGACAACATGGTATTGGCGGCCGGATCTGGCCCAGGAATGAGAAAGTCTCCATAACTGTTCGCGGGCCGGTGGGCCAACGCCTGGGTGGCATGGGCATGTCCGGAACGGAGGTTGTGGTTGAAGGCAGTAGCTCGGACGATGTGGGATGGCTCAACTGCGGTGCCAAAATCACGGTGCTGGGAGATGTGACCAACGGGGCCCACAATGCCGGTGCCCAGGGAATTCTGTATGTGCAGGGTGGTGGTGGGGCCCGTTGTGATACAATGACCAAAAGGAATCCCCGCTTTGAACCGCTCCAGTCCTGGTATTTCAGAGACGTGGGTGATTCCTTTGCCGAATTCAAGGCAGGGGGCATCGCAGTGGTCTGCGGCGTTAATCCCCGAAACCCTGAGAACGTGCTGGGCTACCGGCCCTGTATAGGTATGGTGGGTGGCACCATCTACTACCGGGGTCCCATTAGGGGATACAGCGCCAAAGATGTCAAGCTGGTGGATCTGACACCCAAAGACTGGGAGTGGCTTACTGAAAACATAAAGCCGTATCTGGAGGCAATAGACCAGACTGAGTACCACGATCTTTTGACCCAGGACCCATCGCATTGGAAAAAACTAATCGCCCATACCTCTGCAGAGCGCACGGCACGACTGGGATTGAAGATGCCCCTCAGTGAATTTCGTACCCAGGTCTGGGAAAAAGATTTGGGCCAGGGAGGTATCTTTGGAGAATATCTGGAGCACCCGCAGACGATTCTTCCCTATATCACGACTGGCGCAGACCGACGTCTCAAACCGGTCTGGAACAACGAGAAATACCTTCCTCCATGCGTGGCTGCATGTCCTTCGGGGATCCCATCAAATAAACGCGCGGCCCTTATCAGGGAAGGTCGCCTGAAAGAGGCCCTTTCCCTCGTCCTGAAATACAGCCCTTTCCCCGCAACAGTCTGCGGCCAGCTTTGTCCGAATCTCTGTATGCAGGCCTGTACCCGTGCGCAATTTGACAGACCTGTGGACATTGCGGCTATGAGCCGCCTGAGCCTGGATGTCTCTGCCCCCAAACCTGCCCCTCCGACTGGGCGTAAAGTGGGTATAATCGGCGGCGGGTCTGGTGGCATGTCGGCGGCCTGGCAACTTGCCCTCAAGGGGCATGAAGTAGATTTATATGAGACGGCCGAAAAACTTGGAGGCAAAGTAGAGCTCTGTATCCCCAGAGAGCGCCTGTCCCATGAGGTGCTGGAAAAGGAGATATCCCGCTTTACAGAGATCGGAATCCATGTGCATCTTGGGCAGCGGGTTGACCTGAATGCATTCCAGAAAATTTACCAGGATCATGAACTCGTCATCATTGCCTGTGGTGCGCACCAGCCCCGCACTATCCCCTTCCCCGGAAACGAAGATGTCATAGCCGGCATCGAATTCTTAATAGCTATTAATCTGGGTAAAAGGCCTGATCTAAAGGGCCAAAAGATCGTCATCATTGGTGCAGGAAATGTAGGCATGGACATCGCCTGCGAGGCATACAACTGTGGAGCGGCTTCGGTTACGGCAGTGGACATCCAGCCCCCTGCCAGCTTCGGTAAGGAACAGGAGGCGGCAGAGGCCAAGGGGGCACGGATCCTCTATCCCAAAATAACAGAACGTTACGACAAGGCAGAACAGACGATCTATTTCAAGGACGGCACATCCCTGGAGGCCGATACGGTCATCATCTCTATTGGAGAGGTCCCTATTCTGGATTTCCTCCCTCGGGAGATCCATACCGAGCGAGGCTTCATCCAGGTAAACGAGCTGGGCCAGACCTCGGATGTTAAGGTCTTTGCCGTTGGTGATGTCACGCGGCCCGGACTTATCACCCATGCCATTGGTGCGGGACGCCGGGCAGCAGAGACAATCCATGCCATAATGATGCACACAGATTATCAGCCGGAAAAGCGGTCAGCAATCCCCTATGATCGGATTAGGCTCGTCTATTATGAGGTCTCCCGTGGCGAGAAATTTGTCCCGGAACAGGAGGCAGATCTTTGTGCCTCCTGCGGGGCCTGCAGGGATTGCCGCATGTGCGAAGACACATGTTATCAGGGGGCAATCAAGAGGACTGAGGGGCCAAAAGGGGAATTTGAATATACGGTTATCGAAGATAAGTGTATAGGATGCGGCTTCTGCGCAGCAGTTTGCCCCTGTGGGGTGTGGGAGATGGAGGAAAATATTTGAGCGGAATCACGTTTCAGGGTTTTTGCAGTGTAATCATTGGCTGATTTGGGAAATATGGAAAAAGATATCAGAGATTTGAGGCCGTCCTGGGATGCCTACTTCATGTCCATTGCCCACTTGGTTGCCCAGAGGTCCACGTGCCTGCGTCGTAAAGTAGGAGCAATTCTTGTAAAAAATCGTCGTATCCTGGCAACAGGCTATAACGGAGCGCCAAGTGACTTGACACACTGTCTTGAAATAGGTTGCCTGAGGGAAAAACTCAAGGTCCCTTCGGGTGAG
>CAZYEJ010000039.1:0-20739 GCA_964646435.1 uncultured Thermodesulfobacteriaceae bacterium | reverse complement strand
TACAACAAAAAATCCTGTTAATTTTTGTTCAACTTATTTATCTCCCGTTCCTTATGTTTTAATTTCTCTGGTAATCAATTTGGATAAATCATTCATCATATCTTTATATACCATAAAAAAGGTGTATATTTAAAATATTATGATAGTCTTTCATTGATTTCCTTGCAGTAAACAAGAGCAACCCGATAATGTAGTAATTTCATAGTATAAATGTCTGACACCAAAAAAGAAAAAAAACTTGGACCCCGCTCCAAAAACTCTCGTTGGGGTAGGTCTAAGCATTATTGCTGCCACGTCTGCGGCAGAGAATTGCCTTTTTGCTGGAATTGCCCTTGCGGTTTTCAGATTTGTGATGACTGTCTGAAAGAGAATATGTGGGGCATGAGCAATAATGTAATATGGATCTGCCCTGACTGTGGACGAATAAGAAGTTTTTGACAACTTCCCCAGCCTATTCGACATCTATTTCCACAGCCAGTTCCTCTATTTCCTTCACCATATCATCAATTACATTAAGACCCTGGTGCCAGAAATCAGGATCATGGAGGTCTATGCCAAAGGACTCAAGCAACACATAGGGAGTATCACTTCCCCCTGCAGCCAATAGCTCCAAATAGCGCGGGACAAAATCCAGTTTTCCCTTTTCATACATGGAGTAAAGAGATAAGACCAGGAGTTCGCCAAAGGCATAGGCATATACATAGCCTGGTGTATGGATAAAGTGACCTATATAAGACCACCAAATACCATAGTCATCGGTCAGTATTACGCTGTTGCCGAACATTTCCTCCTGGGTCTTAACCCAAATATTTGAAAATTCATCCGGAGAAAGCTCTCCCTTTGAACGCCGCTTATTGTGAACTTCATTTTCAAACCGGTTCATGGCAATTTGACGAAACACAGTGGCAAAGATGGACTCAATCTTAGTAGCAGCGAGCCACAATTTTTCTTCCGGCCTTTCCAAATTCCTCATCAAATTCTTGAATACCAGCATTTCACAAAAAACCGAGGCAGTCTCGGCTAAAACCAAAGGAGTATGACTGTTTAAATAGCCCTGCTTACCCGCCAGGACCTGGTGAACACCATGGCCAAGCTCATGTGCCACTGTCTCAACGTCCCTGAGATTCCCAGTGAAATTTACAAGTACATAAGGATGGACCTGCGGAACCACGGGGTGTGCAAAAGCCCCCCCGGTCTTCCCTGGTATTACTGGAGCATGTATCCATTGTCTGTCAAAAAACAGATTGGCAACTGAGGCCATCTTTGGAGAAAATTTCCCAAAGGCATCAAGCACTATCTCTTTACTTTTCTCCCAATCAACAACCCGCTGATCCAGATAAGGCAAGGGAGCATACCTGTCGTAGTCAAAAAGTTTTTCCAACCCGAGTAAGCGCCGCTTTAAACCATAATAGCGTTGGACTATGTCGTAACGATCTGTTGCGGACGCAATCAGGGAATCAACGGTGTCATCATCGAGTTTATTCGCAAGGTTCATGGACCTGATCCAGTTACGATAGTCCCGAAGCCTGTCATCAATCATCTTATCGCCAAGGACCGTATTAAAGGTATGGGTAAGTACAATTGACTGACTGCGCAAACCTTCCGTAAGGTCCTTTGCCGCGTTTTTTCTGACCTTACGGTCCGGGGAGTAAAGATCGGTCAAGACCTCTTCCTGAGTGCGGGCTTCTTTACCAAAACGCTGGGCTGCCAAGATTTTTTCAAACAAGTTGATCCAGCTTGAACGACCTACCGGACTGATCTCAATTATGAGTTGTTCTTCCGCTTGAGAGAGAAGATGAGGTTTGTATCGCCTGGCTGCTTGCAAATAGTGCCTGTAGTGCTCCAGCATGGGGTCGGCGAGCAGGTCATCCGCCTTGTCATTGGGAACATTTGCCCACTCAATATCGAAAAACACTACATCTTTATTCACCATACTGAAAAACTCGTTGACTCTTTGCAAAAAAGCACCGGCCTCCGGGTCATTAACATGGGTTGAAAAATGTAGCTGAGCAAATGCGCCGAGTTTTCCCACAATAATAGTCAAGCATTCATATTTACTGACGACAGCGAAGAGTTCTGCAGCGGTGAGTTTTGCGATCTTGCCCGAATATTTATCAGCAATCTCAAGGGCCGCTTTCTTACATTTTTCCATATCATCATGGACTTTGGGATCATCAATGCCTTGGTATAAATCCCCAAGGTCCCAAAGGACTTCTTCTGTTCCCAATTCCTTCATCGTGTCATTATCCATATAAAAATTTCCTAACCCGGATAAACCGGAACCAAACAGGTCTGAAGATAAAAAAAGTGGGTTGGCGAAACAGACCGCAAGAGAAAAAATGGATTTTAAATAATCCTAAAATTTTGAAGCTCTGTGCCTGGAAGAAAGCAAAGCATATTTATAGGCCCCTGCATTCTCCAGCTTGATCCAGCGGTCACCGGAAAGGAAATACCACTGATTACCGTCAAATTTGGCGACAAGGGCGCCATGGTAGGACAACATTGTTTTAACTTCATCAGGAGTATATGGATTATCGTATTCTCCTGTGACTTGCGTATCCTGACATGCCGTAAAAAGAAAAAGGAGACCGACAGTAATTATAACCGCGCTCAGCCGGTAAAAATAATTCACACAAGTATTTGTACAATCTTTTACCATAAAAACATTTTAATAACCATAGCACCTAAGTCAAGGGGGCACATTGCAGCTATAGGGCACATTCACATGTTAGGGGACCTATAATTTAGTAATGAACATCGAACGTCTTTAAATATAACCTGTGAACGTTTACAAAATAACTTAGTGCCTATGGATTCCCTCCCCCAATGTGTGAATGCGCCCGCAGCTATAAAGGCTCTTAACTGTCCACCATGTCAGAAAGTGTTTTTTGAGCATTCTGTATTTTTTTCCTCAATTTTGGTTTGTCCTTTGACTCCTTCACCAGTTTAAGGGCCTTCTGATAGGCCTGTAATGCCTTATCGAAAGTCCCCTTGGCCATATATGCATCGCCAAGGTGTTCTGCTATAACAGAATCGTCAGGAACTAAATCCTGCGCCTTTTCGAGATAGAAAATGGCCTGATCATTCTTGCCTTTCTTGAAGTATACCCACCCCAGACTATCTATTACATACCCATCATCCGGCTGTATAGAAAGTGCCTTTTTTATCAAAAGCTCGGCATCGTCAAGGTTAATCCCCTCTTCAGCATAGGTATACCCCAGGAAATTAAGGGCTTCAACGTAGTCTCCGGCTTTTTCAATGGCCTTCTTGGCACACTCTATGGCCTGGTCTCTCTGCCCCAGCTTGTCCAAGACCATTGCAAGATGGAATAACAACTCCTTGTCGTCAGGGGTTGTATCCAGGGCTTTGCGAAGAATTTCCTTGGAATCATGCGGCCTGTTTGCCGCATCGTAGAGATTTGCAAGAGTGAGCACCCATTGTTTCGTATTGGGGCGGTCTTTTAGGCTTTTTTCAATAAGATTCAATGCCTGATCGAGTTGTCCCTTTTCTTTAAGCAGGTATGCCAAATGGACCCTCGCTTCCACGGCAAATTCATCGTCAATGTGGATGGATTCGAGCATCTCTATGGCAGCATCAGGATCGCCTTTCTGCTCATAGGTAATTGCCATATAGTAAAGAATTTGACCCTGATCAGGGTAAGTATGAGCCATCTCCTTAAGAATAGATAATGCATCATCATACTTTTTATGCTGAAGACACAATATCGCAACATGAAATCCAACTGCAGGGTAGTTTTGTGCTGACTGCTTGAGCCGACCAAACTCTGAAATTACCTCATCTACCCGTTTTTCTTCAATTAATAGCATCAAAAGCCGCTCTCGTGCCTCAAGGTTATTAGGCTTTTGAGCTAACAGTGCCCTGCAGGAATCAATGGATTTATCTATCTTCCCTTGCTTTTTGTAGACATCAGCCAGATCCAGATACACCATTATCAGGTGTGGATTCAGCCTTAATGCCTCGTTGAGATGTTCCTCGGCCTTTGAAAGATCACCGGCATCTCGACATATCCTTCCCAGATAATAATGTGCCATGAAAGATTGCCTTCCCTCCTGCATGGCAGCCCTTTCCATGATCTCAATCGCCTTTGGATACTGCTTAGCCTTAGCGTAAATAGTCCCGGTCAAAAACAGTGCTTCCTGGTTATTAGGTTCATCACTTAGTACATCCTCCAGGAGTTCTAAGGCTTCGGCCACGCGATTTTCATTGGCATAAATTCCGGCAAGCACAATCTTCATATCCAGGTTGTCGGTTTCAAGGGCAATGGCCTGTTCAGCCCATTGCTCAGCCTCCTGCACGTTACCTATGCTGGCTGCTAATTTGGCCAAATCCTTCAGTATGGCTATGGATTCCGGATCATGGGCCAGGGCATTTTTCAGGCAACTCGAAGCATCTGAAAGCCTGCCCAAAGATTTTTCCATAATTGCCTGGAGATAATAGGCATAGGCCTCGCCACGGGAAGGATTCATCCTGGCCATGGCATTGGAGCCTGATACCATCAGAACAATGACTAAAATGAAAAAAAGTTTGATCCAAAAACGAAAAGGACTTGTAATCATGCGTCTTCGACACCCTCTGGATAAGAACCTAAATCCGGGATTCTTTTTTGAAGAAATATCCGCAACTTCTTTTTTAGCTTGGCCTCTATTTGTCTTACTCTTTCTCTTGAAACCCCGAAAACAGTTCCGAGCTGCTGAAGGGTCTTGGGCTCCTCGGCTAAAAGCCGCTCCTCGAATATGACTCGCTCCTTTCCCTGAAGTTGTTCCTTAAAGGCTGCAAGATGGTCCTTGAGGCTAGCCCTTATCTCTTTTCTGGCAACACCGGCTTCAACTGCCGTCTCGTCAGTGGCAAAAAAATCCAGGCATTTATCTTCAGAGCCCTCCTTAATCGGGGCATCCATGGAAAGCTCCCACGACCCCATGCGCTGATCCATGTCAATCACATCTTTCTCAGGGACATTAAGGCGGTCAGAGATGAGTTTTGGCACTGGTTCAAAGCCTAAAGCAAGAAGCCTGCTTTTCTCTTTACGAAGGTTATAAAAAAGTTTGCGCTGGACCTGGGTGGTCCCGATTTTGACTAAACGCCAATTGTCCATAACGAACTTTAGTATATACGCCTTTATCCAGAAAGAAGAATAGTAGGAAAATTTTACACCCTTATACGGGTCAAACTTTTTTACTGCCTGCATAAGGCCAATATTTCCCTCCTGAACAAGATCTGAAAAATTCTGCATCCAGAATTTCTGAAAATCCAAGGCTATTTTTACGACCAGTCTCAAGTTTGCCGTCACGATCCTGGAAGCCAGCTTTGGATCTCGTGTTTCACTGTAGGCCTTAGTGAGAGTCTCCTCTTCTTCTCTACTCAACAGGGGATACCGGCTGATCTCTGCAAGGTATTGCTGAAGAGGTTCAAGGGTTCCCTGGGAGACAAGGCTCCTGGAATCATTTTTGGGCACCAGGGTAGAAATTTTATCCGGAGTTTTTTTGGACCTGCGTTTTTTTGTCATAAAGGTCTTTATGTACAATCATCCTAAAAAATACTATATTTTACTAATCAATTCGAGCCAATACCCCGGCATTTACATCGAGCATCTTATCCTTTCCCATAAGCAGTTCAACGAGATTCAAGGCGAACTCGATAGCCGTACCCGGACCTTGACTCGTCACAAGGAGACCATCCCGGACCACCCGATCTTCTGAAAGCCGGGCTTTCTGTATTGCGTCTCTGCATGTTGGATGACAGGTGATGGTTTTTCCCTGGGCAAGGCCGTATCGGTCAAGTACGGTCGGAGCAGCACATATTGCCCCTATAGCCCTGCCGGAATCCAGTTGTTTTTGAAGCATCTTTACTACTCTTTGGTCCTTTGCAAGGTTTTCTGTGCCGTCTAAACCACCTGGCAGGACTATCAAATCAAAGGCATTTTCTGTCACCTCATCAAGTAACTTATCAGGCAAAATCACGACATTGCGGGCTGAACTAATTGGCCCTGAAATTGTTCCTGCTGATATAACCGCTAGCCCTGCCCTCCTCAAGATATCAATAACAGCTACTGCCTCAAGTTCCTCAAAGCCAGGTGCAAGAAGGACTAAAATACGTTTTTGTGACATAATTATCACCTCACTCAAATTCCACAAAAAAGCTTTACACTATTTACAGATTAGATGACTATTTGGGTTATCGTCAAGCATATGTTCTCAATACATGGCATCCTTCACGACAAGCCAAAAGTAGTTTACACTTTGTTGATTTTGTATTTTGGTAGTGAAATTTGAAATTGGGGAAAATACAAAGATGTAGATATGTTACCTAATTTCAAATTTCGAATTTCCAGTTTTTACACCGGCATTCAATTCGATAATACACACTTTTTCGAAAAAAAGTGTAAACTGGTGAATGAAAGATGCCTAATTTTACTACAATAACATGAATTCCGAGCTCAAAAACAAAAAAATAATACCAAAGGTTGCACTAATAGGACGCCCAAACGTGGGGAAATCTACACTTCTCAACCGGCTCACCCGCACAAGAGATGCACTGGTAGATTCGACCCCAGGGCTCACCAGAGACCGCCGCTATGCCGAGATTAAATGGGATAATCTTACAATGCAATTTATAGACACAGGCGGCATGGACAGGTCTCCTAACCTGGACAGTATATCCCAAATTGTCCATGAGCAAAGCTTAAAGGCAGTAGAAGAATCTGATCTGCTTTTGATAATTCTGGATGTTAAAGAAGGCCTCACTCCGGCAGACAGGGAAATCGTCGACGCTCTACGTCCATATAAGAAACCATATTTAATAGTAATAAACAAGGTGGATAATCCTTCTCGCGAGCTCAATCTGGGTGAATTTTACGAATTAGGTGTGAACGAAATCATTCCCGTCTCGGCTGAACACGGGAAGGGAATGAATGCTATGATGACAAGAGTGGTTGATGTGCTCAAGCACATGGACCTGCCTGTAAAAGATATTCCGGCAGACCTCGAAGGTTTAACTCAGGAACCTAAGGATAGGCCAATAAAAGTGGCGTTAATCGGCAGACCAAACACGGGGAAATCTTCCTTACTTAATAGGCTGGTGGGAGAGCCTCGCATGATTGTTACCGATGTGCCGGGCACTACAAGAGATGCCCTGGACATACTTCTTCAGCGACCCGGCAGAAACGACATTCTGCTTACTGATACTGCAGGCATAAGGCGAAGAGCCAGGGTCAGTAATAAAATAGAAAAATTCAGTATTATTAAGGCCATTAATGTTATAAAAGGCTGTGATATTGTCCTCATTGTAATGGATAGTTCAGAAGGAATTACAGATCAGGATAAAAGACTGATTGGCTACACAGAAAGATATGGACGGGCATGTATTACCCTATTCAACAAATGTGACTTGATCCAGCAAGACCAGTCATTAGTGAAATTAAGATCCGGGGAACTTGAGCGGGCAAAACGGTTTATTCCTTATTCTCCCCACCTAAACATCTCAGCACTCACTGGAAAGCGTGTCAACCGGATTTTGCAAATGTTAGACAATGTCTATGTTGATTTTAATACGTCAATTAATACAGGCAGCGTCAACAGTGTCCTACAAAAGGCGTTAGCAAAAAGAACTCCTCCCTTCTCCAAAGGACACCACTTGAAACTCTACTATACGACGCAGGTAGCAACGAAACCGCCAACTTTCCTCTTATTTGCTAACTACCCTGACTTCATACCATCTCAATATAAACGATTTCTGGCAAACCAATTTCGCGAGCAACTGGGCCTGGAGCAAACTCCTGTTCGAATACTTTTCCGTAAGAGAGAGAGACGTTCCTAATGCACTGTTCCGGATAATGCCATGTCAATAAGTTGATCAAGTAGTTTACTAAAGGAAATCCCCGCTGCCTCGGCGGCTTGGGGGAATAGGCTGGTCGGAGTCATCCCAGGAATTGTGTTGGTTTCCAAAACGAATATTTTGCCGGTGTCTGCAAGGATCATATCTGTGCGGCTATAGGCCCGGAGCTGTAAGGCTTTGTGAGCAGCAACGGCTAGGGCACTGGCTTTATCAGATGCCTGCTTCGGTATATCTGCCGGGCAGATCTCCTTGGTGGCCCCAGATAAATATTTTGCATCGTAATCAAAGAAGGAATAGCTCGAGTCAGGGATGATTTCAACCACAGGAAGTGGTAAAAGCTCCTCAAGACCCAGGATTCCTCCGGTGATCTCCCGACCCTCTATGAAGGATTCAACCAGGAGCCTGTTATCCCATTGAAATGCTTCTTTTATGGCAGGACCAAGTTTGTTTTCATCCGCTACCTTCCTTATTCCAACGCTTGATCCTTGAGTGCAGGGTTTAACCATAAGTGGAATACCCAGGCGGTTTACGATTTGTTTTGTGTCCACTTTGTCGCTGCGAAGGAGGTGAATCCACAGAGGAGTCGGTATCCCGGCTTCCTGATAAATTACTTTGGCAAGGTGTTTGTCCATGGCCAAGGCGCTACCCAGGACTCCGGATCCTTGATAAGGTAAGTTAATGAGGTCCAAAAGACCCTGTATGGTCCCGTCTTCTCCGTACCGGCCGTGAAGAAGTATGAAAGCAATATCCAGGCGTGGTGCGTCTCTGACAAGTCGGTTAAGGTCCGTGGCCGGATCATAACGCGTGATATCATAGCGATCTGGATTAAGGGCCTTTTCTACCTCTCGTGCCCCTGCAAGGGACACATCTCTTTCAGCAGAGCGACCTCCACACAGGAGTGCCAGTTGTATTTTATTTTTTTTTGACATGTTTAGATGGTTTGAAACGTATATGATTTTCCATTTTTTGACAAGACGTCCGGAATGATCAGGCAGACCTTAGGACGCAGGATTTTACTCCTGTTTGAGCCTTCTGAAAAAGGCTCGTTTGAGAGTAATTGTTTACTCTCTGTTAGCTAAGATGTATGAATGGTCATGCTTGACAGAGCACTCGCTCAATATAAAGTAACTTGATAGTATAGGAATTTTTTTGACAGGATCAACAGGATAAATGGAAATCATGTAAATCCTGTCAGAGAAATCCCGCCGCAGACGGCTAATTTATTTATTATGAAATATTGCTTCGGTCCGGTACCTTCGAGGCGTTTAGGCTTGTCACTTGGGGTGGATATTCTTCCTCCCAAGACCTGCAATCTGAATTGCGTCTACTGTGAATTAGGGGGTACCAAGAGATACACATGTGAAAGGAATGAATACATACCTACCGGACAGATAAGGGCTGAGCTTGAGGAAGTCTTGTGTTCTGAAAAGACGGTCTTTGATGTGCTCACTTTTACTGCATCAGGAGAGCCCACACTCCATACAGGCCTCGGAGAACTTCTGGCCTTTGCCAAAGAGCATACGGATAAACCTTTGGCAGTCATTACCAACTCCACTCTGCTCTCTGATTCGCAAGTGAGAGAGGAACTCTGTCATGCGGATATTTTGTTGCCCTCTCTTGATTCCGTGGTACTCGATTCTTTCAGAAGGGTCAATCGTCCGGCCAAGTGCGTGGATCTCAAGACCATTTTAGATGGCTTAATAAAATTACGAAAGGAGTTTAAAGGAAAGATCTGGCTAGAGGTCCTTTTTGTCAGGGGAATTAATCATGGTACAGATGAAATCAGTGGCCTTAAAGAGGTCTTAAAGTCTATCCAGCCCGACAAGATCCAGCTTAATACTGTAGTTCGTCCTCCGGTCGAGACCTGGGCAAATCCTCTATCAAAAAGGCAGATGGAGGAATTGAAGGAACAACTAGGTGAAAAAGCCGAGGTCATAGTAGATTATAGACATAGCATGGAGAAAGGGATCCAGCCGATTATTGAGGCTGAAATATTGGATACTTTGCTCAGAAGGCCTCTCAGCATTGAAGACCTTCGAGAGGTCCTGGGCCTTGGAGCTGAATCTGTTCAGGAGATACTTAATCGAATGTACAGCTCCGGTCTGATAAAGACCGAGGCATTCAATGACAAGCTCTATTATCTTCCCGGTAAAAGGGCCGGTGTTTAGGAGTATACGAAAATTAATATGAAACCAAGGAAAAAATCAAGCAAATCCGGCAATTGCCAGATTGTAATCAACATGGAGGCACCGGAGGAATGCAGGATAGGCCTTCTGGAGAATGGACGTCTTGAGGCCTTTGATATCGAGACATTCTCCCATACACAGACCAGGGGTAACCTCTATAAAGGTCGAATATTAAAAATAGAGCCAAGCCTACATGCGGCTTTTGTTGATATTGGTCTTCCCAGAAATGGCTATCTGCCCTTAGCTGATATACACCCTGAATACTATGGATATGCTGAAAACAAAAAACGTATCAATGAATTTTTAAAAAAGGACCAGGATATTCTTGTACAGATAGTTAAGGAAGAGACTCATATTAAGGGATCTGCGGTAACAACTTATATCTCAATCCCAGCGAGGTACCTGGTGTTGATGCCAGGTACTGCTCAAGTGGGTGTGTCAAGAAAGATAGAAGATGAAGAGGAACGTCAAAGGCTTAAGCAGATCTTAAAGGCATGTAAGCTGCCGGAAGGTGTGGGACTTATTGCCCGAACAGTCGCTGAGGGCGTTCCAAAGGTAGAGATACAAAAGGATCTCAGGTACTTGGTGCGACTCTGGAGCAACCTGAGAAAAAAAGCCCAGTCCGCTCAGGCCCCGGCCCTGATTTATAGAGACCGTGATCTGGTAAAACGATTTCTGAGGGATTATCTAACCAGCGCTGTCGAGGAAATTTTGGTGGACCGGCAGGAGGTCTATGATAATATAAAGGCCTTTCTTCGCATCATTGCCCCACGGCAGGTAGCCACTGTACGTTTATACCAAGGCGATGTCCCCATTTTTTCACACTTCGATCTTGAGACTCTGATAGAGCAAGTATATCAACCCAATGTTCGCCTGCCTTCCGGAGCGCAGATTGTTATAGAGCCAACCGAGGCACTGGTGTCTATAGATGTAAATTCCGGGAAAAACATCAGGGAAAGAAATATTGAGGAAACTGCTCTAAAGACCAATTTGGAGGCTGCGGAGGAGATAGCCAGACAACTGCGTCTCAGGGACCTCGGAGGAATAATAGTTATTGATTTTATTGATATGCGTAACAGGTCCTACAGACAACAGGTGGAAAAACACATGAGGAAGTGCCTCAAAAAGGACCGTGCCAGGACGGAAATTGCCAGGATTTCACGGTTTGGTGTTCTTGAGCTGGTGCGCCAGAAAATCCGCTCTCCTATACAACTGGGCAGTTATTGCTCCTGTCCCTACTGTCATGGAAGGGGGGTGGTGATGTCTGTGGAGGCCCTTGCGCTGGCTGACTTAAGAAGAATCAGCGTTCATCTGGCAGGTAGTCATGAAAAAAAATCGCGGCAGCTTGTGTTGGAGGCGCCACATCAGGTCGTCTCGTACCTGCTTAATCATAAGCGCCTAGAACTTTATAACCTTGAAAAAAACTTTGATGTTGAAATCAGGGTGGAAGTTAATCCGAATCTTGGGCTGGAAGAACATAAACTGTATTCGAGAACTGCAGAAACCAGTTAAGGATCATTACATGTTGAGTAAATCAAAGCCTTTATCTTTTGAATTCCCAGAATATCTCACAAGTCTTGTCCCTTATCCTCCTGGTAAGCCCATTGAGGAACTCGAAAGGGAATATGGGGTAAAGGCTCCTATTAAACTTGCCTCTAATGAAAATTTATTAGGGCCATCTCCAAAGGCCATGGAGGCCATAAGGAATGCCATATCTTCTCTGCATCGCTATCCCGACGGTAGTGGCTACTACCTCAAAGAGAAGCTTGCCGGGTTATTAGGAGTATTTTCTGAGGAGATAGTGCTTGGCAACGGATCCGACGAGTTGATAGATTTTTTGATAAGGGTTTTCATCCGACCAGGGTATGAAGCCATAAGCAGTGATCCGAGCTTTCTGGTATATTGTAAGATAGTGCAGGCCGTGGGGGGGAGCAATGTAGTCATTCCACTTTCAGAGTACCGTCACGACCTTAAGAACATATCACGGGCAGTTACACCGAAAACTCGCCTGATCTTTCTGGATAATCCCAACAATCCAACTGGTACGGTCATTCACAGGGAAGACTTCGATGCATTTTTGGAAGATCTTCCGGATCATTTACTGGTAGTCCTGGATGAGGCCTACATGGAGTTCGTCAGGACTGAGCAGACTCCAAAGGCAGTGGAGTATATGAAGCAGGATAGGAGGGTCATAGCCCTTCGGACCTTTTCAAAGGCCTATGGTCTGGCCGGACTTCGGGTGGGCTATGGAGTGATGGACAGAGATGTGGCCAAATATCTGGAGCGGGTCCGGCAGCCCTTTAATGTCAATACCTTGGCCCAGGTAGGGGCCCTTGCGGCCCTGGATGACCATCAACACCTTAAAAAAACCATTGATGCCGTGTGGCAGGGCATGGATTTTCTCACGGAAAAACTTGAGGAGTTAGGATGCAGGGTAATGCCCAGTGAGACCAACTTCATTCTTATAGATATCGACAGGAATGCCAAAATGGTCTATGAAAAAATGCTCAGAGAGGGAGTCATTGTGCGGGCAATGACTGCATATGGTCTACCCAACTACATCCGGATCACTGTTGGTCTCCCCGAAGAGAATCTGAGGTGTATTGAGACCCTGCGAAAAGTACTGAAGAGCTGAGCCGGAGGAAAAATTATGGCCAGACCCCCTAAATGGCGAAAAGTTGATCAAGAGCCTGCAGTGACCTATTTTAAGCCAAGGGGCATACCGTTGCGCGGTCTTGATGAAATTGTTCTGACTGTTGAAGGTTTTGAGGCATTGCGTATGAGCGATATGGAGGGAATGGATCAGGACGCTGCTGCTGTACGGATGGGCATTTCCAGACAGACCTTTGGGCGAATTCTGGCAACAGCCAGAAAGACGGTATCTACTGCAATAGTAAAGGGTATGGGCCTGCGTATAGAGGGGGGTAACTATATCCTGAGCTGAAGATGTTAAGGGCCTGGATAAAAGGCGCTCTTCAGGGCTGCTGTCTCCACCTGCCAGGTGATTCCTCGTTGCCATTCCTCTCCTGGTTCAAGTATCAGTTCTTGATGGGCCATGATGGAAATAGCCTGGACGGTCTTTTCATAACCGTTCTCTGATTGGGCTACCGTGTTTACCGGGAATCCCCAGATAGTGCTGTCCCGGCCAAGGTCAATATGGAGTTCGGCGCCTATCGCCTGATCCACAAAGGTTATCTTATTCCCTGTCTGCTCCCAGGGAGAACTGAAATTCTGTTCTTGTCCTTCCACAAGGATTTTTCCGTTTCCTAAGGCCAGAAATGCCGGAAAAATATTCCATTCTACACCAAATCGGCAGTTTATCCGGTCAATAGAATCGTTCTTAAGGGCGTATTTGGCAGTGATTGCCATGCCCCTATTTTTGAATATGAAGCTCTTGGTCAGTTGAACCGGCCTTTTGGGGAAGCCGGGCACATAAAGACCCCCATCTCTCACAAAAACAAGAGTTCCCCCGTCAATACGGGACTCAAAGGGCTGGTTGGCAAAATCCCCCCATTCTCTGAAGTCGCATCTCTTGAAATCACCGAGGATGGCCGTTGGGTCGAAAAAGTGATCTATAAAGGAATTCCTCCTGTACCAATCGTATGTGAGTTCATCCAGCATGGAAAGGTCCGCTGTTTTTGTAAGCTTGTGGATGCTTGAGACACCTTCACTTAGTTCTCCGTTATTGTCGCATATCCCATTCTCCAGGGTTTTTCTCAGGGCCTGATGGTATGCTTCAGGCCTTCTGGTCAGGGTGTTGCAATAGTTGTTGGGAGGGTCGAACAGGGAGAACTCAACTAACTGTCCACCAGAGTGTGGTTCAAAGATCAGACAGGCATCTCCAGACGAAATGATGATCTCCGGGAGGCCGTCTTTGTTAATATCCGATTCCTCGATTGAGAGGTCTTGTCCTTTGCGGAGTCTGGCCTCGGCCTTGAGTACTGACTGCCACACAGCATTTCTTAAATGTGGAAGATAAAGACCGCCGAAGATACCATGCCAATACGCGTCATTACACTGGGCCGAAAGGATATAATCCCTGGCCTGTCTGTCGGGTAAGCGGGTATTGAGGCTCATCCGGCTTACAGCAGAAGTGCGTTTGTGCATGTGGTTTGATTCTGGATACTTCACAAAGAAATTTTTCCAGTGCCCTCCACGCAAAAATGGCTTGTACACCTCTTTGGCTTCCGGGCCCAAGGACTTGATCAATTCCTGGAGCTTTAGAATATTGTCTGCAGGAAGAGCCCACTGCTCCATCTCCTCATAGGATGCGTTGGGGAGATAGCAGATACCTGATGCTGGCACTTTGTCCATGACTTGTGAAAATGTAGTCCAGTCAATGTATTCTTCTTTCCAACGGGAAGTGGACTCCAGAAAATTATCAAGCCATCCGTCTTCGTAAACCCACTTATGAGTCCCGGGCCAAGCGCCGAATTTTTCTCCGTCGTCCATATAAATAGCCATTTTCCCTTTTACGGCAATCTGTCTCAAGTATGCCTCAAGCTTGTTCATTGGCAGAAAAGGGATAAGATAACGCAAAGTCTCATCTATCGGAAAAACCGCCAGTGTCTCTCCACCTGACTCTGTGAGATAGTAGCCATGGAGATCTTCTTTATTAAAACCTGTTACAAGGAAATGCCGGTCATCTACGACAACAAATTGTATGCCTGCATCCAACAGATCCTCAATTATCTGGTTTTCCCATACCCTCTCTGTAAGCCAGACTCCTTTGGGCCTTTGCCCAAGACGCCGCTCAAGGTATTCACTGAGTTTTAGTATTTGTTCTTTTCTGTCCTCTCTGGATATGGCAGCAAGGACCGGTTCATAAAAACCACCGCCCAAAAGTTCTATTTGTCCTTCATCTGCCATGCTGCCCAAGAGGTCAATAATTCCAGTATCGTTGTCCTCCCACCAGGAAAGAAGGGTTCCGCTGACATGGATGGAAAATGAAAGCCATGAGGCCTTGGAGATGGCTTGCAGAAGAGGGCGATAGCACGTGTTGGTCAACCTCTCTATAACTTGGTTAAAGTTGCCAAGAGGTTGATGGTTATGGAGACCGAAAAGGACAGGCAGTTTGGACATATTGTGTCTTCCTGTTTATAGATAATGCTAAATTGTGAATGCTGAATGTTGAATTGTGGAAGAAAATTTAAAAAACATATACTTTACCTTAATTCAAAACTCAACATTCAACATTTCATGTACCTCTTTACTTGATTGAGATGGTCTTATTTGTTATCAATGGGATCATTTTTTTTACTTACTTTTATTCTATATATGGCTGGAGTTCAAAAAACTTTGTTAGAGTCTGCTAGTACAAAAGACCCTTTGTCTCCTTGCAGGTTGAGCGGCAAAACCTTGGTTTTAGAAATTGATGGTCTTAGAAAGGCCTTTTCGAACAACGGACTCAAGGTAGAGGTGCTGAAGGATTTCAAGTGTTCGATTTATTCTGGTGAAATCGTTGGAGTAGTTGGGGCTTCAGGGGTTGGGAAGACCTCCCTTCTTCACATACTGGGCACTCTGGATTGCCCAACCAGCGGTAAGGTTCTCCACTTTGGAGAGGACGTATTTTCCTGGAATGATACTAAACTCTCCAGGTTTCGTAATGAAGAACTGGGATTTGTCTTTCAGTTTCATCACCTCTTGCCGGAGTTTTCTGCACTTGAGAATGTTATGATGCCGTGTCTTGTGGCTGGTGAATCCAGGCCCAAAGCCAGGGAAATGGCAAAGGACATACTGGCTGAAATTGGTCTTGAAAGGAGATTTGATCACCGCGTTGGTCAGCTCTCAGGTGGTGAGCAGCAGCGAGTAGCCCTGGCAAGGGCCATGGTAAGAAAACCCCGGTTGCTCCTTGCTGACGAACCTACTGGAAATCTAGACGAAAGGACTGGAGAGAAGGCCGCGGAATTAATTTTTACCTTAAATAGACGATACGGCACAACCGTGGTAGTTGTTACCCATAATTTGGCCTTGGCAAGCCGTATGGACCGATGTATCGGGTTGGCAGAGGGCCGGGCCGTTGAGCTCAACGCCTCTGAACTTAAGGGTTTTGGTGTTGGGAGTATATCTTGAACTGTGAGCGTTTACAGGGTGCTGCAGATGTGAGGCGGAGGGTACGCAGACGTACTCCCTGTACTTCAAGTGCCCGACAACAAAGCAGATACGATGCCCTGTAAACGCTCACAGTTCAGTGAATTGCGGTACAACGGGCGCTGTAACCCCGTAAACGGTTATCTTGATTTTATATTGGGAAAAATGAATGAAAACATCTAATGTCCTACGAAGACTGATAGTCTTTATATACAGATCATTTTATTTGCTTGCCGTATGTCTGGTTTTGTCTCTGCCTTTTCAATTTATTCCGGTCTCCAGTACCATGGGGGGCATTTCTCTTCCATCTGCGACCATTCTCGGGACACCACTGGCTTATTATGGACCAAAAGATAAGTCATGCCTGGCAGATGAGGTAAGGGAAGGACTTTCCGAGCGCCTTGAATCTCGTGGATATATAGTGCTTTTGTCAAAAGACAAACTACCAGGGTCTTTGGATGATGTTATTAAAGCTGGAAAGGCCCAACAGGTTCAGTTTGTGTTTTATGGGAGTATTAGTTGCCTTGGAGAGTGGTTGGGCCTGAATTTAAGGCTCGTTGACCTGGAAGATATTGCTGGTGAGCCTAGGATTCTCTTTACTAAAGGGGACCGGCGCGAGATGAGTATGCTTCTGGATCAGATGGAAGCCGAGATGGTAAAGGTCCTGGCTGCCCCTTACCTGGTAACGGAAATATGTGTCAGTGGTAACAGGAGAGTGGATACCGACGCAATTCTACAGACGACTGTGACCAGGGACGGTGACCTCTTTGATCCTGAGATTATTGCCTCTGATATTAAGAGGATATATAAGATGGATTTTTTCAATGACGTGCAGGTGGATGTCAATGAAAGTCCTTCCGGTCGCATCGTGACCTTTATTGTGAAAGAAAAGCCTATCATACAAAAAATCAAATTTTCCGGCAATAAAGAAATTTCAGATGAAAAAATACGCGAGGTCATAGATCTTAAGCCATATACCATTATTCAGGAAAAAACCCTTCAGGAAAATGCCGAGAAGATCAGTGCCCTATATGCGGAAAAGGGCTATGCTGGAGCCAGTATTCTGGCTTCGGTGGAACCGGTATCAGGGCAGGCAGCCGATGTGATATTTGAGATTAAGGAAGGAGAGCAAGTCCGCATCAAGGCCATTGAGTTCCAGGGTAACCATGTTTTTTCTGATAAGGAATTGAAAAAATTGCTGGAGACCTCAGAGAAAAAACCTATCTGGATTCCTTCCTGGAACAATATCGTGGCCCTGTTTAAGGGGGACCAGGCTGTCTTAAAACAGGACGCCCTGGAGAGAGATCTCGGAAGGATTGCCGCCTATTACCATAATCGGGGTTATGTGGATGCCAAAGTGGGCCGTCCTACGGTCCGGAGGAAAAATGCCTGGCTTTATATCACAATTCCCATAGAAGAGGGGAGTCGTTATGGAGTGGGTCAAGTAGATATAGAGCAGGACTTTTTTAAGGACAAGGAAAAACTTTTAAGCGAGCTTGAGATCACTCAAGAGCCTATTTTTAGCCGGCAGGTACTTCGCCAGGATATATTGAAGCTTACAGATATATATGCAGATGAGGGTTTTGCCTATGCCGATATTACTCCGAGGATTGAAGAGGACCCGGATAAAAAGCTCGTAAACATCACATTGCTGGTGAATACAGGTCCAAGTGTAAAGTTTGAACGAATAGAAATAGTTGGAAATACAAGGACCAGGGATAAAGTCATCAGGAGGGAACTCAGGGTCGAAGAGCTTGAGCCTTTCAGCGCTTCCGGGTTCAGAAAGAGTACCCAAAGGCTGAACAGGTTGGGCTACTTTGAGGATGTAAATCTTGTCCCTAGCAAAGGGAGCAGCGAAGAATATATGAACCTCAAGGTAGGGGTCAAAGAGCGGGCAACCGGCACCTTCAGCGTAGGGGCAGGTTATAGCTCAGTGGAAAATATAATGCTTATGGGGGAGATTAGTCAGAGGAATTTCCTCGGGAAGGGTCAGACCTTGAGTTTCAAGGGTATACTTGGCTCGGAGACTAATCGATACTCACTGAGTTTTGTCGAGCCTTATTTCAGGGATACTCGACTTTCTTTTGGTATTGAAATGTACAATTGGGAGCGGGAATATGACGATTACACAAAAGAAAGCACGGGAGGTGCGGTGCGTTTTGGCTACCCCCTGAACGATGATCTCAGTGCGTTTGTTAAGCTGAGAATGGATAATACTGATATGTCGGACGTTTCTGACGATGCATCAACAATCATAGAGGATTCACAGGATATCCATTCTACCAGGTCTGTAGGCACTGGTCTCACCTATGACACAAGAGATGATTACTACAATCCTTCCCACGGCTGGAACAACAAAGTCTCAATTGAATATGCAGGGGGGGTCTTTGGCGGTGATTGTGCCTTTGTGAAACTGGAAGGCGGTATCAGCTATTATCATCCCATCTGGAAGGCTATCATTGGCCACGTGAGGGGCGGAGCTGGCTATGTGACCGAGGGGAGCGGAGGGAAACTCCCTATTTATGAGCGCTTTTTCCTGGGCGGGATTGACTCTGTTAGAGGTTTCAAGTATGGCCGTATAAGTCCTACAGATCCAAAGAGCGACGATGACGATCGAGTCGGCGGAAACTACATGGGTTTTGTACAGCTTGAGACCATCTTTCCGTTGCTGGAAAACATGGGTCTGAATGGTGTAATCTTTTTGGATATGGGAAATTGCTGGGACGATGGTAATGGTTACAAAAATCAAACTACACGCATGTCTGTGGGTCCAGGCATAAGGTGGCTGTCTCCCATGGGGCCTCTTCGCATAGAATGGGGTTTCAATATAAGTAAAGAGAAGGGGGATGACGCGAGCAACTGGGAATTCAGGATGGGAGGAAGTTTTTGAATTTGGTGAATTTGGTGAATTTAGTGATTGTGTGATTTAGTGATTGGTAAACCATGAAGACACTCAGAGAAATAGCACTTTTGATCGAAGGGGATCTGAAAGGGTTAAAGGATTTTTCTGTATCAGGAATTCAGGCCTTGACGGCTGCAGGGCCGGACGAAATAAGTTTTGCTGTCGGATCTCGCTATAGGGAGGAGGTGGAGAAGAGTAGGGCAGGGGCCCTGATACTTCCAAAGGACTGGCCCTACCTGCTGGATCGTCCCTCTATTCTGGTTAAAGATCCATATCTCGCCTATGCCTTAACAGCATCTGCCTTTTCAGATAAGCCTTTCAGCGCGTTGGGGGTGAGTTCAGAGGCACATGTGGGATCGAATTGTGAAATAGACCGGAATGTCAGTATATATCCCGGAGTATTTATTGGTGATAGGGTGCGCATTGGTCCATATGTGACCCTTCATCCGGGGGTGTATGTGGGAAATGATGTATATATTGAGGACGAGACAACCTTGTATCCCAATGTAGTAGTGTATGAGGGCTGTCGCCTGGGGAAAAGGGTGGCAGTACATGCAGGGACGGTGATCGGAAGCGACGGGTTTGGCTATGCCAGGCGTGGTGAATCCCATGTGAAAATTCCCCAGATTGGCATAGTCGTGATAGAGGACGATGTAGAGATAGGTGCCAATTGCACTATAGACAGGGCAGCCCTGGGAGAAACCCGTATAGGTCGGGGCACCAAGATCGATAACCTTGTACAGGTTGCCCACAACGTGTCTATAGGGGCCGACTCATTGCTTGTGGCCTTTGTCGGTATTGCAGGGAGTACCCGTATAGGTAAGGGCGTGGTGCTGGGAGGTCAGGTCGGTCTAGGAGGTCATATAGAATTGGGGGATCGAGTCATGGTAGGTGCGCAATCCGGAGTTACCAAAAGTCTGGCAGCGGGCGAGGTAGTTACAGGGTCTCCTGCAATGCCTCACAAATTGTTTTTAAGGGTTGGGAGCGCTCTCAAGCGCCTTCCTGAGATGGTAAAGCAAGTCCGTGATCTTAAAGGACGTATAGACAGACTTGAAGACAGATTATTAGGAAAAGAAAATGGAAACGATGCATAGCCAACTCCGAATAAAAGATATATCGGCCCTGTTGCCTCACAGGTATCCTTTTTTGCTGGTTGACCGTGTTTTGAGCGTTGAACCTGGTATAGGTATCAAATCACTTAAGAACGTTACAATAAATGAGCCTTTTTTTCAGGGTCACTTCCCCGGAGAGCCTATTATGCCCGGGGTCCTTATCCTGGAGGCCATGGCACAGACAGGGATCCTTTTTGCCAAGAATACAGATCCGGATAGTCTTGAGGGCAAGCTGTTGGTATTTGCAGGAATGGATGATGTGCGCTTCAGAAGGCAGGTGATCCCAGGCGACCAGTTGATTATGGATTTAAAACTCATAAAACGTAAATCGATGATATGGAGGATGGAAGGTAAGGCATCTGTCGATGGTAAAATCGCGGCAGAGGCTGTGCTTATAGCGGCCGCTTATTAAATTCGGCATTCTTCACGACGAGTCAAAAGTAGTTTACACTTTGTTGATCTTGTATTTTGCAGTGAAACTGGAAACTGGAAACTGGAAACTAGGAAAAACACAAAGATGTAGATGTATTACCTATTTTTTAAGTAATTTCTCAATAAGTTGGGGTAGATTACATTTTGCGACTATTCACTGGATTCC
>CAZYEJ010000038.1:0-21136 GCA_964646435.1 uncultured Thermodesulfobacteriaceae bacterium | reverse complement strand
AGACGTACTTATCGTACGTCGCAGTGACTGGAAAATTGAAGCAACGCCGCAGATTAGGTTTTTTCGGCGGAATCATAGATGATACTTGTATGGATGATAAGAGAGGGTATATTGCCTTGCATTTGAGTGGCTGATATCGTCTCCATGAATGGGGAGGCGGAATGGAATTTAGGTAACCCGCATGCCAAGACGCCATATTGCGAATCTGTTAGATCGATTGGTCCCCAGGGGAGGGCTGGTCCTGATGGTAATGGCTGCTGTGGTTGGGGCCGGGACCGGACTTGCTGCTGTTTTCTTTATCCGACTCATAGCCTTCATAGAGCACTTCTCATACACTGAGGCCATGGTCCTTTACCCTTTTCTGGGACGTCTGTGGCTTATCGTGATCCCTGTATTGGGCGCACTTATCGGCGGTCCCATCATTGCCTACTTTGCTACGGAGGCCAAGGGGCACGGCGTGCCCGAGGTCATGAAGGCCCTGATCCTGAAAGGGGGCCGTATACGACCGAGAGTCGCCATAGCAAAAATTTTTGCCTCGGCCCTTTGCATCGGCTCAGGCGGTTCAGCCGGTAGGGAAGGCCCTATTGTCCAGGTGGGTGCCGCCCTTGGTTCTTCGGTGGGACAGTGGCTGCGCCTCTCAGACGAACGTATCAAGAATCTGGTGGCCTGTGGGGCGGCTGCGGGTATCTCAGCTACATTCAACGCACCTATTGCCGGGGTAGCATTTTCTTCGGAATTATTGATGAGCGAACACCAGGTGGCCGCGCTTGGTAACGTAGTGATCGCGTCCGTAGCCTCCAGCATTGTCAGCCAGGTTTTTCTTGGGGCTAGTCCGGCCTTTGAGGTCCCCAGCTATGTTATGCACTCGCCGTGGGAACTCCTGTTATATGCTGTACTGGGCCTTCTCGCCGCCATAGTTGGCATAATGTTTATCAGGATGCTCGACGCATTTGAGGATCTGTTTGATCACTGGAAATTTCCCCAGGCTTTCAAGCCGGCTGTCGGGGCATTGCTCCTGGGTATTCTGGCTTTTTCGTATCCTTATCTGTCCGGGGTCTTTCATGTTTCTGCTCAAGAATTCCGGCTTGGGCTGCCTTTGATTGAAAATTTGCCTCACGTTTACGGTTCAGGATTTCCATTCATGGGAGATGCCTTGCAGGGCAAGGCATCCTTCTGGCTTTTCGCTGTATTGATTTTCCTTAAGCCCCTGGCAACCTCATTCACTCTAGGCTCTGGCAATTCAGGAGGCATCTTCGCACCATCCCTGTTTACAGGAGCCGTGCTTGGCGGGGCCTATGGATATGCTGCCGGTGCGCTTTTCCCGAATATTGCCGGAGAAGTCGGGGCCTATGCACTTGTAGGGATGGCCGCAGTCTTTGCTGCAGCGGCGAGGGCTCCTCTCACCTCCATACTTATCGTTTTTGAAATGAGCGGGGACTATCACCTGATCCTGCCTCTCATGACTGCGAGTATAGTTGGATCAAGCCTTACACAATGGTTGCATCCTGATTCTATCTACACATTAAAGCTGACCAAAAAGGGAATCCATGTTGATCGGGGAAGAGACCTTGATGTCATGCAAGGGGTCCTGGTTGAAGAAGTCATGAATCAGGCACCCGTTACGGTTCATAAGGACCGTCCCCTGGCAGAACTCTTTGCCATCTTTCAGGAGACCCATCTTTATGGTTTCCCTGTCATGGAAAATGACGAAGACCTCTATGGCATAGTCACCCTGCAGGACATGGAACGTGCGCTTGATCGGGAAGGTGTCATGATACGTGAACTCAAGGTACGTGACGTGGCCACGTCTGACCCTGTCACGGTCTTTCCGGATGAACCCATCTGGTCTGCCATACGCAAGATGGGACCCAGGGACCTTGCGAGGCTTCCTGTGGTCTCGCGTCATGCTGAGCAAAAATTACTTGGGCTTATCAGCCGAAGCGATATCTTGCGGGCCTATGATGTGGGGCTAATGAAAAAGCAACAGGCCCAATACGTTCGGGAACGTATGGCACTTAGAAAAGTCTCAGGCGTTGAATTCATCGAGGTCCAGGTAAATCCCGGTTGCGCCTGCGCGGGTAAAAAACTGGCTGAGATCAAGCTACCACAGAGTGCTACAGTGGTTTCCATTGAGCGCGGGGGCACTGTGCTTATACCGGATGGAAGCACCAAAATTCTGCCTGAAGACCGGCTCACAATCTTCTGTCAGACAGACCTGGCCCGGGACGTACGCATGAAGTTTGCGGATCGTTCTGATTTGACCGGGTGAAATTCCGAGCCCGAACTATATCGGTTCGCCTGTCCTGAACAAGAGGTGATGTCGGATATGGATATGGATATGACTATAGTGTCTTTGAACGTTTTCGCCGGGGCTATTTAGTGATAGAAACTAAAAACTATGACTATGTAGTGTCTGAACGGTTTTTCCGTTCAGACACTATGTAGGCATGGTTCCTGTGGGTTTGCAACTTTTATGGCTCGGCCCCAATAGTCTTTTGTGCCCATTCAAGGGCCAGCCTCACCCTCTGAGCCACCAGAGAGAGTGCCTTTTCATACGATACCCAGCGATACTCATCATGTTCCGGTTTCCCTATATCCGGATTTACCGGAAGGTTTACACAGGACTCACTGGTCTCTGCTATATAATAACGGGCCACCTTGCCGCGATTATAAGGTCCTGTCTCCCTGTAATCGTATCCCCAGCGAAAATTGAGGTCATTCAAGGTAGTCTCCTCCTCCACCTCCCTCTTGGCGGCTTCAACAGGAGACTCATCCGGCTCCACAATCCCTTTTGGGAAATCCCAATAACCAAAGGCCCTGAGCAATAAATATTTCAACTGGACTTCATTCCTCCTGACTATTATTACTCCTGCTGAAAGGATCTTTTTCTTTATCACATTGCTCTCCACCGAATTCTTAATTTTTCATTCTTTATTACTCGGTCCCTATAAAAAATGGTCGAAAATCAGACTCGTCCCGTTCAAGGGCATAATTTATCTCTTTCAAGAGCCGCGGTTTGTCCTGAGGCAGGTGGCCGTGAAGGTTGATGTAGTTCGTATAGTGGTCACTGGCAAGGAAAGTTTTAATGGTCAGGCCTTCGAGGAAGGTCCTTGTTTCCCTTAAAACGCCGTGAGGCGTGAGCATCTTGAGGCGCCCTGCCAAGACATCATCCAAAATAGGTGTATTTATCTTTGGCACAAAGGTGCGCAGCCGGACAAAGTCGGGCGCAATTTCATTGATCACCCCGGCAGTCTCTTTTGCATGCTCGTATGTTCTTTCCCGGCCTCCGATCCCCAAAATAACATACAGGCTTAACTCGATCCCAGCGGCCATTAACCATTTGCCCGCTTCGATCTGTTCCTGGGCATGGGTTCCCTTGTGAATATGTTTCAATATGACGTCATCACCTGATTCAAGGCCCACATGAATGCGTCCAAGGCCGGATTCGGCCAACTGTCCAAGTTTATCCGGTCCTTTCTTATGGATAAATTGAGAGGACCCATAAACAGTGATTCGCTCAAGACGGGGAAAGGTTGTCCTGGCAAAATGACACACATCAGCCAGATTCTTTGTGTTCATGGCTATTGTGTTTCCAGCAGGAAGAAACATGGTGCGCACGTGAGGGCCGTAGATCATTTTTGCTTCCACCATGTCTTGCTTAATGTCTGCTACCGGCCTGGCGCGGTATTTAGGGCCGTTCTTATAGACCATGCAGAAAGTGCATCGGTTATGAGGGCACCCGATAGTGGCCTGTATTAACAGAGAGTCTGCTTCGCTGGGAGGCCGGTATATGGGACCTTTATAGCGCATGGAGATGTCCTGTCATATTGCGTACATTCATTAAAAAACTTCCAACAGTCCATATCTGTTTAGGATTTTTTCCATTTAGAGCCGCCTTTTCCTGATTTCAACAAATGCGATTTTCTGTCAGTTAAGTGTTGCGCTGTCTGAATATACACTTTATTCTATCTTCAGGAAATCTCCCAGTTTAATTAGAAAGGATGAAAGCATGTTTATGAGCGAGAAAGAAAAAACAGAACTATACAATTTGCTTGAAAGCTGGACAAATGACCCACAAAATAATAAAAGCGCCTTTTTCAAGCTAAGAGACAATCTCATGGAAAAGAAGGATGCTATCCTGACTTTTAAGTCGCGCCCCGGTGTAAGTTATTCATTCAGGGCGAGCTTAGATAAACATGGCGAGAGTAAGCTTTTTGTTATGGTTGATATCATAGATGATGACCCTGAAGACCGGTGGCTTTCAGTGTGTTTTTACGGGGATATGATCACAGATCCGGATGAAGTGGGAAATCTGATTCCACAAGGTCTCCTTGGGGAAGACGGCTACTGCTTTGATATTTATAAATACGACGAATCCACGGTTTCCTATGTTGAGCAGAGAATTGATGAGGCCTATGCAAAAACGTTGGATTATTGATTATTTCTCAACCTTTTCCAATTCTTTTTGCTTTTCTTTTGTTAAATCCGTTTTATAGAATTCGTCGTTTTTTGCCAGTACCATAAAAACTCAGAAGTATAATCTATTTCAATTTGCATGTTTTGCGTCCGGCACTCAAGCAAATGTCCTTCCCCCCCCTTTTTTTTGTCCTTAGTGATAAAATGAAAATGATAACCAGGAACATCTGTCCCCTTGACATAGCTTGGGCACCAAAATCCTACAATAGTCCCCTCTATAGAATTTCGGGGACGGAGTTAGTTTAATAGTTTAATTGACGTTGATCTAGCGAATTGCTATCATGGTGGCATGCCTCGACACAGACGACTCAATATCCCCAAGTACAATTCATCGTGTCATCACCATGGGTTTGAATCGCCAAGATATTTTTCTTGATGACTGCAACCGGAATGATAGGCGCTTACACCCAATCGTCATTCCGGTGAAAGCCGGAATCTAGTGAAGGAAACAACCTTAAAGAGAGTATCCACTTCATTGTCCTTGGGTATATTGTAGGAACGGGAGAGAAATAAGTTGAACAAAAATTAACAGGATTTTTTGTTGTATTCAAGGCGCGAGGAGCGAGCATAACGGGTTATGTGATCGACGAGCAACGAAGAAGACGGCAAAAAAGACGTTAATTTGTTCAAGTTATTTATTATACGTTCCTTAGCTGAGAGAGACTGTGCAAAAATAGTCAAACGCCTTCACGGGCCTTTTCTTGACCCCTTCAAGTCCTCAACGTATAGTCTTTACATGTCAAGAAAATGCAAAGCAAGATCCGGCCGGAAACCCGAGAAGCTTCCCCCACTTTCCCCTGAACGTATTCTGACGGTAATGCGCAATGCGGGGCGGCCCCTTTATCTCCGGGAGATAATACATTTGTCCCACCTGAGGCCGGATGAAAAAAATAAGGCAAGGGCCATGGTGGCCGACCTTGTTCGTGAAGGCAAATTAGTCCTGCTCAAAGGCGACAGGTACGGCATCTCCGACCTTATGAAACTGGTTACCGGAAGTTTATCGGTCCACCCGGATGGTTTTGGTTTTGTACAACCGGAGACCGGGAAAGGCGATGACGTATTCATCCCTGCACGCGGTCTCAAGGGTGCTGTCCATGGTGATCATGTGGTGGCAAGGGTGGAAAAAACCAGTGGAAAGGGCATTGAAGGTTCCATACTAAGAGTGCTTGAACGGGGCGTGGATCGTGTAGTGGGGACATTCCAGAAAGGCAAAAGCGTATCAACCGTGCTTCCTGAAGATAACAGGTTGCTCTATGAAATCATGGTCCCCAATAAATATACGGCAAGTGCCCGGAACGGCCAGATTGTATTGGCGAAAATTGAAAGCTTTCCTTCAGAGGGAAGGAACCCTGAAGGACGGGTTGTAGAAGTCCTTGGGAATTCTGACGACATGGGTGTGCAGACCCAGATAGTCATACATAAACGCGGTCTTCCGCACATCTTTCCACCTGACGTAATGGCTCAGGCCGAGGCATTACCCCGGGCTGTTGTCCCGGACGACATCCGGGGCCGCAAGGATCTCCGGGAGCTGCCGCTGGTAACAATAGATGGGGAACAGGCAAGGGACTTTGATGATGCCGTATTTGTCAA
Source organism: uncultured Thermodesulfobacteriaceae bacterium (assembly GCA_964646435.1). Lineage (GTDB taxonomy): Bacteria > Desulfobacterota > Dissulfuribacteria > Dissulfuribacterales > UBA3076 > UBA3076. The sequence goes on along the minus strand of CAZYEJ010000038.1, from coordinate 15,070 downwards.
GAAGACCCGCACAGGCTTTGTTCTCACCGTGGCCATTGCCGATGTAAGTCACTATGTGCCGGACAAGAGCCCTGTTGACCAGACAGGCATTGAGCGAAGCACAAGTGTATATTTTCCCAATTCCGTAGTACCCATGCTCCCAGAGACGCTGTCCAACCACCTATGCAGTCTTATTCCCGATGAAGACCGCTTGGCAATTGGGGTTAATATTTATTTTGACAGGGAGGCAAATGTCAGGCGTGCCGGTTTTTTCAAGGCCGTAATCAGGAGCCATTGCAGGTTCACTTATAAAGAAGTGCGCTGCATACTTGTCAGCAAAGACAAGGACCTGATAGCCAAAAACAAAAAACATATTACGCACTTAAAATGGATGGCAGAGCTGGCAGAGGCCCTTTCCGAAAAACGCCGTCAGAGAGGGAGTATTGACTTTGATCTTCCTGAGCCTGAAATGATCCTGGGAATCAGGGGGAATCTTGAAGAGATCGTCCGGCGGGAAAGAAGCATAGCCCATCGTATTATCGAAGAGTTCATGATAGCTGCAAACGAGGCGGTTGCTCTCTTTCTGACCCAAAAAGACATACCGGCAATGTACCGTGTTCATGAGTTACCTGCACGGGATAGGGTAAATGAATTTGTAGGCTTTGTCCGGATTCTGGGAATGAATATCAAGGAGCCTGAGGAAATAAGCCCGAAATGGTGTCAGAAAGTGCTCAGAGAGGCATCAGGCAAGCCCCATGAATACATAATAAACACAGTACTACTCAGGACCATGAAACAGGCCGTATATTCACCCCAAAATATCGGACACTTTGGCCTGGCTTCCCCCAATTATTTGCACTTCACATCGCCGATTCGCCGTTACCCTGACCTGATCGTCCACAGGATTCTGAAAGCCAACATGAAACGGACAAGGAAACGCCCGGTTTACACTGAAGAGCAGCTTGAAACCCTGGGACAGCATTGCTCCGTTCGGGAGAGAGGGGCCATGGAAGCAGAAAGAGAGATGTTTGACAGGCTCAAGGTCCGCTTCATGGCAGACAAGATCGGTGAAGAATTTGAAGGCGTAATATCCGGCGTGATCTCTTTTGGTTTTTTTGTTGAACTCAAGGACATGTTTATATCCGGAGCTGTCCGCCTGGTAGACATAGTGGATGATTATTATGTTCTCGATCAGGACAAACAGCGCCTTGTCGGGCGAAGGACCCACAGGATTTTTCATCTGGGACAAACGGTGAAGGTCAGGGTTAAGGCTGTCAATGTCGCCCGGATGCACATCAACTTTGAAATTGTGTAACCTATACGGGGTTAAAGGTTCAATGTTGAATGTTGAATGCTGAATGCTGAATTGTGGAAGAAAATTTAACATTCAACATTTATTGTGCGTCGCAGTGACTGGAATTCTGAATATGTAGAAGGCATGAGAATAGAACAATCTGAAATACTAAAACGCGCAGAACAACTCCGGGAAGAGATCAACCACCATAATTACCTCTATTATGTCCTTGACCAGCCCATAATCAGCGACGCCGATTATGACGCCCTGATACGTGAACTCAAGGAGATCGAAGGCAAATATCCCGAGACCATAACTCCTGATTCACCTACACAGCGAATCGGTGCACCACCCTCAGAAAAATTTGCCGGTGTACCCCACGGTGTCCCTATGCTGAGTCTGGATGATGCCTTCAGCCAGGAAGAAGTGCTGGAATTTGACCAACGGGGGAAGAAATTTCTCCGGATCGATGAAGATATTGAATACACTGTTGAACCTAAAATGGACGGCCTTGCCGTAGAGCTGATTTACGAAAACGGCAGGTTTGTTCTTGGATCAACCCGTGGAGACGGTTACACAGGAGAAGACGTAACCACAAACCTGAGGACCATTCGATCTATACCTCTCCGGCTCATCGACAGGTACCTTAGTCCACCCAGCCGCCTTGAGGTACGGGGCGAGGTCTTTATCAATAAAAACGCCTTTGAACGTCTTAATATGAGACGCGTAGAACAAGGCGAGCCTCCTTTTGCCAATCCCAGGAATGCCGCGGCTGGTTCCCTTCGCCAACTGGACCCGAATATCACCGCCGGCCGTCCCCTGAATATTTTTTGTTACGGGATCGGAGTAGTGGAAGGCTACAGCTTTGGGACACAATGGGAAGCACTTTCGTCTCTCAGGAAATGGGGGCTAAGGGTCAACCCAATGGTGGAAAAGCTAAAAGGCATCCATGGAGCAATACGATATCACCAGCGCATAAACAGCAAGAGGGAAGAGCTTGATTATGAAATCGATGGAATAGTCATCAAGGTCAATGACATTGAACTCCAGAAACGCCTTGGGGCAAAAGCCAAGAGTCCACGCTGGGCCTTGGCTTATAAATTTGAGGCGGCCCAGGCCATAACCCGAATTATCGAAATTCAACTCAGCGTGGGACGTACCGGTGCTGTCACCCCTGTGGCCCTTATGGAACCTGTAAAGGTGGGTGGAGTGGTGGTAAGTCGCGCAACTCTCCACAACGAAGACGAAATCCGCCGCAAGGATGTCAGGATAGGCGACTGGATTATTGTCCGGAGAGCAGGTGACGTTATTCCTGAAGTGGTCAGACCACTGCCGAAGAGAAGGACTGGAGAGGAACAGGTGTTTGTGATGCCGCAGACTTGCCCGGTCTGCGGTTCCAGGCTACGCCGCAAATTGGGAGAGGCTACGTGGCGGTGCCCGAATCCCGGATGTTTCCCCAGGCTTGTGAAGCAACTCACCCACTTTGCCGCAAAAGGGGCCATGGACATAGACGGACTTGGTCCAAAGGTGGCGGAACAATTTATCAGTGCGGGACTGGTCCGGAATATTGCAGACCTTCACTCCATCAAGCTGAGTGATCTCCTGTCACTTGACCGTTTTGCTGAAAAATCCGCAATAAACATCCTCTCTGCCATAGAATCGAGCAAAAAAACAACTCTTGCTAGACTCTTCTATGCCTTGGGGCTTAGACACGTTGGGGATGTAACCGCGCAACTCCTTGCAGACCATTTTGGATCAATAAAAGCACTTATGGATGCCAATGAGGAAGAACTCAAGGCCATAGAAGGAATAGGTCCGGAAGTAGCCTCCGGCATCCGGTCATGGTTTGGCGATAATCACAACATCGAACTCGTGAGGCGTTTGCTTGATGCCGGGACCAGTTTTACTGATCTTCATGAGAAAAAGTCTTTACCTCTAAAAGACAAGACTTTTGTTTTTACCGGAGGGCTCTCTTCCATCACCCGGGAACAGGCCAAGAACATTGTCCGTGATCTGGGTGGCCAAATCGTTTCTACTGTTGGGCGCAAAACAGATTATGTGGTTGTGGGAAAAGGTTCCGGGTCCAAACTACAAAAGGCAGTAGAACTTGGAATACCTACCCTGAGTGAGGAGGAGTTTCTGGCATTTACATCCAAACGTCATTCCGGCGAAAGCCGGAATCCAGACATCTTACCATGAGTTATTGAGAAATTACCGAACGAATTGCTTACAGACGTCGTGATATATGCTTCTTGGTCAGGTTCCTGAACTTCCGACCTGTGTGCATTCCCGGCAGCAACTGAAAAAGCTTCAAAAAAATCATGCCGAAAAAAAATCCGCCAATATGTGCCCACCATGCAATACCGCCAGTCTGGACTGAAGAGGCTGCACTCAAGAACTGAAAAAAAATCCAGAACCCGAGAAACAGAAATGCCGGGATTTCTATAAATTGGATAAAGAAAAAGATAGGTATCAGGGTCAGGACCTTAGCCCTGGGATAGAGTATGAAGTAGGCCCCCATCACGCCGGCAATGGCGCCACTTGCTCCTATAGTTGGTATTTGAGACGTCCAATTGAGAAACAGATGTGAAATCCCTGAAGCCAATCCACATAGCAGATAGAAGGCGAGATAGCGAAAGTGTCCAAGATGATCTTCTACGTTGTCACCAAAGATATACAGGAACCACATGTTACCCAAAAGGTGAAAAAAACCACCGTGTAAAAACATAAAGGTAAGCAAAGCAATTACTTGCTGGCCAGTTGTGAAGTAAGCTGAAATTTTGGGCATGGAATAACGAGCAGGCACAAGCCCATAGGTAAGAATAAATTCGTTAAGATTCCGTCCCTGTAATTGCTCCACAAAAAAGGCCAGGATGTTGAGCGCAATCAGGACATAGTTGATGATTGGATAGGTTTCCGACCGGATAGTATCTCGGATAGGTATCAAGGATTAAGGATTCTCCTCCTGTCCCAGTCGAGCTTTCACAAAAGGAAGTTGATATTCATAGATATGGGCCCCCTGGCTTGCAGCCCCGAGAACTCCCATCCCAAAGCCTATTTCCTCGGAGATATATTCCATTAACAAAGCCAAACCTCCTAAATTGGTTGGCAAACCAGCCCAAATATCCCAACTGCGCCAGAAGGTTGCAATGTCGAGCCGGCCATCGTGGACTTTCAGATCTATTGCCCTAAGACAGGCGGGGTCTTGGAGGTCTAAGTCCTCCGGCCGTCCGACAATGATGGAAGACTGATTCCAAGGACCCCCTTTCGATATCCTGACGGTAGGCCTCAGATTCTAAATTGTACAGGATCTGGTACCAGGCATCTGAAATGGTAGTTGTCTGCAGATGCATTATATATCCCCTTTCCTAACCCTGATTTTTCTCTATGAAAGGTTCCACGGCCTCTGTCTTTACCCAGCCCCTATTTTTACTTCTTTTATCCGGCAGGCTGACCAGAGACCATCCATCCTCTGATCTTTCATAATGCACAATGGTACCTGCATGGAGCTTGAAGAGCACTGTATCCCGTATATCAGGACCGGCAAGGATGTTTACTTCCTGTTCGAGGATAACAGCACGGTTATCTGTGTTTAACTCGTACCATTTCAGCCCGAAGGAAGCGCCGGCGATAATCCATAAAATCATGGATATGAGACAAGCGTAGTAGGTCCACTCAAATCGGGAAAACAGCCTTATCAAAAGGGTCGTCCAGAACAGGAGATTCAGGATGGCAAAACCCCATAATAGCTCGCCAAGACTCAGGTCCTTAAGCCAAAAAAAAGTCATGCCGACAAGATCCTGAGATTCGGAAACGGCATCCTGGGTCTTATCATGGGCATAGTTGAGGTTGAAGTTCAGATCTGCATCTCCTGGTATCAGGAGGCGGGCACGTTCATAGCTCAGAATGGCCCGGCCAAGCTGGCCCAAGCGAAAGTAGGCGTTGCCCATGTTATAATAGAGATTCCCGTCCTTGTGGCCGGCATGGATCAAACGGCCATATCCATCGATTGCTTCCTGGAAACGGCCCTGCCTGTAAGCCTGATTTGAACTGAAGAACAGTTCCTCTGATTCGCTGGTCTGAAGGGCCATGGTATCGGACCCAAAAAAACAGACCATGAAAAAAATTGCTATGCTCACGCAGATAGATCTTTTCACCGGATTTCCTTTTCAATCTGCCTGACCAGTTGAGAGGCGTCTTCTCCAAGAGCGCAGGCCTTCTGTCCCCTACCGGTATAAACAGCATCCTCAAGTCTCTTTAAAATAGCCAGTATCTTCCGGGCCGTATCAAGGTCGGCTCCCTCTGATTTTAAGATCTCAGCCGCCTCTTTCGAGGTCAGGGAACCAAGAGACAGGTTAAATCGCTCGTTCAAATAAGTCCTGAAGGATAAAGCCAAATCGCTCGAACTGAGTCCATCCTGACGACATTTCTTGATAAATTTCTTGGCCGCTTTTTTCGCTGTTAACGTGGCAAGAGACCTGTCTGATTTCTTCCCAAATTTCAACCCAAGGAATGCTACCGCATAGATAAAAAACGGCCCAATGAAGACAAACCAGAACACCAGTCCTCCCGGCGGGATAATGGACCCCTTCCCCAGGTCTTTTATGGACGTATGGATTGGCAGGATGTCATGGCCCAGCTCTTTAACCGCTTTTTTTGCATGGCTTTCAATCTTTTGTCCGTTTGAATGATCCGTGGAGGCATGAATCTGTTTTACCTCGCCCGGCAGGACGGAAATAGAAAGGCGCGAGGTCTCTATTTCCCGATATTGATGGATTTCTGTATCAAAGAAGTTGAGCGAGAGAGGAGGTATCTTGTAGCGCCCTTCCTTTTCAGGCACCAGTGCCCACTTCATGGTCTTTGAGCCGGACAGTCCTTTTGCATCTTCCTTGACTTTCAGGACCGGCTCATCGGCATAGACCTTTATATGGTCAGGTTCAGGCCACTTTAAGTCCGGGATACGGTTGACATTTCCCCGGCCGTTTACGAGGACTGTCAGCGTGGCGGATTCCCCGGCCTTTATCGTATTAGGCTCCAGCCTGGAATTGATCTTAAAGCTCCCCACCAGCCCGCTGAAATCAGATGGTTTTCCCTTATCCGGCAGTGGGAGCACATTAAGTTCCAGGGGCTCACTGGCTACTGTCACAGGCCGCCCTGTGGAGAAAGAAAAAAAAGGATCATCAAAAAAGCCTCTGCGTGACCGGTGTTCGGGCTGGGCAACGGTCATTTTTATTCTTGAGGGTTCGATGCCGCAGATCCCCTCTCCTGAAGGAATCAGGGCATATCGTACCTCCACAACATCGTAAGACCGGCCGTTATAAAAGCCCTGGTATTCAATGGGCTTCCCGAGTTGTCTGAAGGTCAGATGTTCTATGTCCGGCAGGTCCAGAGATATGTTGCTGACCCTGGTCTGATGATATAGTTTCAGGGTATAGATCGACTGCTCTTCCACATATACCTTGGTGGATGAGAGCCCGGCAGTCAGAAAAAGAGGACCTCGATTAATACCTGAGGATTCAGGCTGTTTGACAACTGTCAATGTGGCTGTGTTGCTCCTGTGAGTCTTTCCATCGACTGTCACCTCAACAGGTCCTATTTCAAAGGTCCCGGTCCTTTTGGGCTGTAAAAAAAATGTATAATCGATCCCTGAATTGACTTGGCCATTAATGACCTCAAATCGGCTTGAGGTCCCACCCTGAGTGATATCAAAGTCCTCCATGCCCTTTAAAACAGGTGTGGAGTCGCTTTTCCTGGCCCCCGCTATACTGACAACCATACTTATGGAATCCGCAATGACGGCTTCCTCTCTATCAAGCCTCATGGATACGGATACATCGGCCCTGGCCGGGCAAGAGATCAGCATGAATTGGAAAAGCGCCAACAGCACTAAAATAGACCTTTTCACCTTACCAATCCTTACCTGATTGTACGCCGTTTCTTTTGTCTTTAGGGATCTGAAAACGTATAAAATGGGAGCGATTCTCCTTGAGATTGTCAAGCAGGGCCTCGGCCTTTTTTCTGTCAATTGCAGACATAGCCTGTCCGGTATTTTTATCCCCTCCTGTATCTCTTTCCTTCGGCATGGCCTGAAGCGGCTTAAGGTCACCTGAAAGATCTTTTTTGTCTTGTTGATCCTGGCCTTGAGATGCTTTCTGTTCAGACGTCTTATCCTGTGACTGCTTGTCTGAATCTTTCCCGCCTTTATTGGTTTCGGATTTATTTTTTTTGTCTTTTGGTTTAGAAGATTCCTCCTCTGACTGTTTTTTTTGGTCCTTAGTCTTATTTTTTTTCTGTTTTTCCTGTTGCATCAGGGCCATCTCAAGATTATATCCAGCGTCCTTGTTTGCTGGATTATAAGTTATGGCCTGCTTATAATAAGCCACAGCGGTTGCGAAATCGCTATGCTTGAACGCGGTGTTGCCAAGGTTGTAAGCGGTTTTGAACCGGATCTCGTTATCCTTTGTCCTTCTCAGCACACTGGAAAAGGCTGCTGTTGCCCCTTTATAATCGGAGCTCTGATAGGCGGAACATCCCCTGTTGTAGCGAAAATGGATATCCTTCGGATGATCCATATCCAGATGTGTATAGGCCTTTTCAGCCTCGGTGAAACTCCCTTGTCTGTATAGTTCATCCGGGTCTTCCGCAGCCAGGGCCACGGCGGAAAGAATAAGGACGAAAAGGAGCGTTAGGATCTCAATGTACTTGAACAATTGTCTCTCCTGTCAGACTGTAAGCGTTTACAGGGTGTTGCATATGCAAGGCGTACGGGTACGCAGACGTACTTCCTGTACTTCAAGTGCCCGACAACAAAGCAGATGCGGTGCCCTGTGAACGCTTACCAGATATCGATCCTTCTACGAGCAAAAACAGGAAGGCGGCCAGCACAAAAAACATAAAGCGTTCCTCAGATATCCTGATTTTACCGCTCTTCAGGGTCTTTGCCTCTGTCCTGGACTTGATTCCTTCAAAGTAAAGTACATCCAGGTCCAGATCACCGGCCACTGACCGGACATAGGTCCCCCCGGCCATGGAAGCTATCTTTCTCAGATCATCTTCATTGAGCCTGGATAAAATAAGTTTGCCATCCTTGTCCTTCTTAAATCCTCCCTTTCCACCACCGGCAGGGATCGGCCCGCCGGAAGTCTCTCCCATGCCGAAGACAAAGATCTTTACCCCCTTTTTTTTTGCCTCTCGGGCCGCTTCAAGACCCCTGCCCTCATTGTCCTCCCCGTCTGTTATGAGGAGAATAACCTTGTCTGTCTCTGCCTTGAAGTCAAAAGACAAAAGGGCAGTTTTAATAGCCGCCCCCAGGTCCGTGCCTGGAACTGGAATCAGGTCCGGTTGCAATGCATTAAGGAACATCTCAAGTGCGGCATAATCCAGGGTCAGGGGACACTGAATAAAGGCAGCACCTGAAAAGGCCACAAGGCCCACCCGGTCCCCCTGGACCACCTTCAGGAAGTCCATAATCTCACGTCGGGCACGCTCAAGTCGATTCGGCTTGATGTCTTCCACCAGCATGCTGGGTGAGACATCTACTGCTATCATAATGTCTACACCCTTTTGACTGACTTCCTGGAAATGACTGCCCCACCGGGGTCCTGCCAATGCGAAGACCATCAGGCCAAAGGCGCACAGCAAGAGAAATCCTTTCAGAAATTGTCTCCCTTTTTGGGCTTCTCCTGTCAGCCGGACAAGGAGTTCCAGGTCGGCAAATCGTTCCATGGCCTTCTTTTTTTGCCTATTGCAAACAACAAGGGCCATGGCTACCAGGGGCAGGAACCAGAGGAAATGGAGGATCCATAAATGGGCAAATGTCATGGGATCTTCCTCAAGAACGTGGTCCTCAGAAAAGTTTCCAACACAAGCAGAATCAGCGCTGGTACAAGGAGATAGGGATAAAGTTCTCGAAAGTGGAAGAATTCCTTGATCTTGACCTCGGTTTTCTTCTCCTTGTCTATCATATCGTATATCTCAGCCAGTTGTTTGGTATCCGCGGCCCTGAAATATCTGCCGTTCCCTGTTTTTGCGACTTCTTTCAGGGTCTTCTCATCCAGATCGACCCTTTGTTGTATAATGCGTGTACCAAAAGGTGTCTTGACCTTGAAAGGGGCCGGACCCTTTCCTCCCACACCGATTGTATAAATCTTGATACCCAGTGTCTTGACCGCCTCTGCGGCCTGTTCGGGTGTGAGATCGCCCGCATTATGTATTCCATCAGTAAGGAGGATCAGGACCTTGGATTTTGCCTTCAGGTCTTTTAACCTCTTGCCTCCGATGGCAATGGCAGAGCCGATATCAGTTCGGTCTCCAGCCATGCCTACCTTCATCTTGTCTAACAAGCCCAGCAGGAGTCCCTTGTCTATTGTCAGAGGGGATTGTGTGAAGGCCTCTTCTCCAAAGACAACCAGGCCTATCCTGTCCGTTTCCCTCTTCTTGATGAACTCGCTGACCACCTTCTTTACAGCCGTAAGTCTGGATACCGGTTCGTCATCCAACTTGAAGTCAAGTGCCTGCATGGAACCGGATGTATCCAGGCAGAGCATAATATCCACGCCGGGGGACCGGATTTCACGGGACACATTATAGAGCTGGGGCCGCGCGGCAGCCAGGACCAACAGAATCAGACAACCGGCCCTCAAGGCCATTGGGACCTTTGCCAGAAAACGGCCTCCTCCGGCAAACCGGGCCATTCGGGAGGTCATGGAATATGTTACGCTGGATGGTTTTCTCCGCAGGCAAAAGAAGAGCCAGCCCGCCACTACCAACAGCAGGACCAGAAGAACCGGATAGGCAAACCTGAACATCATTGGCCCATCCCCACTGATGCATCCGTTTCGTGGCCGGTTTTCTGGACCGGACTGGTCTCCTGGATATAGGAAAGGGCCGTTTTTACATCCTCCTCTTTTCGTGCAGGCGCAGGCACCCTGTCTGCAAATTTGACCAGGTCTGCCTGCCGCAATAAAGCCAAAAGGTTCCTGTCCTGTTCTCTGTCAATACTGCGGGCAATTTCTTCAATGGTTAATTCCACTGCTGGAAATCCCCTTAGTGATCCCAAATACCGCCTCAAAATCTCAGAAAATCGGAAGTAGAAACGCTTGGCATGCCCTTTTTCAAAGAGTCTTTGGGCATCCAGTTCTTTAATCTCCTTTTTTGCCCGGATGTGCGGAGGGACCTGGGGAATGACCGGGGGCTTTCCCTTATGCCTTCTTTTGTACCACCAGAATAGGACAGACACTATCAGTAAGATACCCAACAGTCCGGCCGCCCAAGGCAGGTACTTTAACCACAGGGGCCTTGTCGGAATAATCCCCTGAATAGGCCTTAGCTCAGCCTCTGCAGGTTTATCTCCCAGGTTGGAAGTTACTTTCAACAAGACCGGATCAGTCGTAAGGACCTGACTCTTGCCCTCTTTGTCCAGATAGCTGAGGGCCAGCGCCCCTGTCTTCCATGGATCTAGCTGGTCGACCAGGAACCTGATTCTTATCTGATCAGGCCCTATTTGACGATCTACAGGGGTCAAGCCTTCAATGCCCTTGATTTTTGGCTCCGCCGGGAGACGTGCCCCTTCTGGAAGACGATACTTAAGGCAGAGTTCTATAATGCCGCCAACCCTGGCCGAATCCTGGTCAATAGAGGCACTCAACGCCGGGCCGGCATCTTTGCTGCCGGCCTGTGACCACAAAGTGACAGGATGGACAAGGCAGAGCAGCATTCCAACAATCAAGGGATAGATAATCTTAAAGGTATTTCTCATTTATCAAGAATAATTACGATCGCCCACTCCTGGTATCGAAAAGGCGCGCTAACGGTTCAACCACAGGTCCGCCTGTAGACAGGTCCACCAGACTAACCCCGGCCTTTTTGAGCAGATCGCACAGGTTGGCATCCTGTTCTTTTCTGTAATTACGCCACCTTTGCCTCAGGACCTTGCTTCCTGTATTTATCAATGCCACCTGTCCGGTTTCCGGGTCCCTGAGGGTTGCAAAGCCCACATCGGGAAGCTTTTTTTCCGCAGGGTCGGATATCCGAATTATTGTGAGATCATGTTTTTTTGCAGTCATCCTCAAGGATTTTTCAAAGCCGGTATCCATACAGTCGGATATCAAAAATACGATCGCATGACGCCGTATAACCCGGTTTAAATAGATAAGAACTTTCTCCATATTAGTGGTCAGGTCTTGGGGCTCATATGTAAATATCTCCTTAATGAGCCTCCACACATGGGACGTCCCCTTTTTGGGCGGGATGAACTTTTCCACCTTGGAGCTGAACAGAATGGCACCCACCTTGTCATTGGTCCGGATAGCCAAAAATGCCAGCATCCCGGCCACAGTAGCCAAGAGTTCTCTCTTGAACTCTCTTCTGGTCCCGAACAGAAGAGAGCCGGAGAGGTCTAACAGGAGTATAATAGTGAGTTCCCTCTCCTCGTGAAAGACCTTCACAAAAGGACGGCCAAAGCGGGCGGAGACGTTCCAGTCAATGGTCCTTATATCATCGCCGGGCTGGTATTCCCGGACTTCGGCAAACTCAATCCCGCGGCCCTTAAAGGCACTTTCATACTGACCTGCAAACATGTCACTGGCCAGGCGCCTGGTCTTGAAATGAAACCTTTGAATCTTTTTCAGGACTTCTTCAGGGATCATCTCAGGGGACCTCTATCCGCTCCAGCAATATCTTTATAAGGTCATCAGTGCTCTTTCCCTCAGCTTCTGCTTCATAGCTCAGGATGATCCGGTGCCGAAGCACATCCGGCGCCATGGATTTGACATCTTGTGGGGTCACATAGCCACGGCCGTTCAGGAATGCTTGGGCGGTCGATGCCTGCCCAAGCCATATAGAGGCCCTGGGTGAGGCACCGTAGCTGATCATCGGCCCCAGCTCCAGACCAAAATCTTCAGGGCTTCGAGTGGCCCTGGAGATGCGCACGATATAATCCACGATTTTTTCTTCCATATGGATAGACCGCATCGTCTTCTTGGCCGATTCAATTTGGGACACATCCACCACACCATTGGCGCCTTCAATAGCCGCCCTGTTAACGCGCTGCATTATCTCCTTTTCTTCCTCAGCCGAAGGATAACCAACCTTGATCTTCAGCATAAAACGGTCAATCTGGGCCTCGGGAAGGGGATAGGTCCCTTCTTGTTCAATGGGATTCTGGGTGGCAAGGACCAGGAAAGGGCTTTCGAGAGGAAAGGTAGTCTCCCCGATGGTTACCTGCTGTTCCTGCATGGCCTCGAGGAGGGCGCTCTGTACCTTGGCCGGCGCCCGATTGATCTCGTCTGCCAGTATGATGTTGTGAAAAATAGGACCTTTCTTTATCTCGAAAGAGGCGTTGTCAGGCCGGTAGACCTGGGTCCCCAGGATGTCGGCAGGCAGAAGATCAGGTGTAAACTGGATCCTCTGGAACGTTGTCCTGATAGTCGCAGCCAGGGTTTTAACCGCCGTTGTCTTGGCCAGACCCGGAAGGCCCTCCAGGAGCAAGTGGCCATTACACAAAAGCCCGATCAACATCTTTTCTATGAGGTTTCTCTGGCCCACCACGACCTTCCCTATCTCCGCCATTATCTGCCGGAGAACCAAGCTCTCCTTTTCGACTTTTTGAGTAATTTCCTGAATATCCATTGGTTATTCCTTTTTGACTCTAACTTTGAAGCTTTGACAATAATGAGAGGAAACTAATCCCCCAACGCCCCTTTGTCATAACACGAAATTTGAGGAGAAATGTCCAGATGTTGAATCCTACATTTATGGAATAAATCTCCATGGTTTCCTTTCGGAACTCAACACCAGAAATTTTACATCTTCCAAGGCAAAACTGAATTAGTGTAGACTGTTAGGTAGGTTCACAAGTATTATTCTGAAATAGGATATGATTGTTTGGGATCAGGTATTTCATGGATTCCATTCTGTACCCCACTCATAGGCAAACATGACATTTTGAACAAATCACTTTTTGTAGTATATATAACCTGAATTGAGCGATTAGCGATTAGCTTTTAGGTATTAGTAACCTATTTGGAAAACAGTAGCAAATTAACCGCTAAAGGCTAATGGCTCAATTTAAGTTAATGCAAATTTGAAAGATAACTTATGTCCTACACAGACCTTAACCGAATTGAAATAGATCTTATGGCCGTACGCCATAATTTCAATGTCCTTAACGGACTCCTGAAAAGCACTGGGGCTCGTATCATGGCAGTGGTGAAATCCGACGCCTATGGCCACGGGTTGGTAGAGGTCGGCCTGGTGCTTGAATCGGCCGGTGTATGGGGATTTGGTGTATCAGAGGTTGAAGAGGCGGTTTCTCTGAGAAAAGAAGGGATAACAGCTCCTATCTTGTTTTTATCGGGATTGCCTCCTGGGGCGGAAAAAGAGGTCCTTGCCTTTGACCTTATTCCAGGTGTAACCGACGTTTCCTCCCTGAACACTCTTGAGCGTGTTGCTGCTGTGAGGGATAAAACCTGCAGAGTGCATCTCAAGGTGGACACCGGTATGGGACGCCTGGGGTTTTCACCGGATGAACTCTATAAGGTTGTTAAGGAACTGTGTCAATGGCCACATCTGTGCTTTGAAGGTCTGTATTCTCATTTATCGTCTGCTGACGATCCTCTTGATCCATTTAACACGGTCCAACTCAATGCATTTGCATCAGTTTTAGAGCAGGTAAGAGGCATAGGATGGAAACCTCTAACTGTTCATCTGGCCAATTCAGCCGGTCTGATCCATTTTCCCTCTGCCCATTATGATCTGGTCCGGCCGGGACTGGCCATTTATGGTTCCTATCCCGGACTTCAAAGTCAAAAAGACATTGAACTGCGACCCGTTATGAGTTTTCGCAGTAAAATCGTAGCCATACGCAATCCGGCTGAAGGATCATCCGTGAGCTACGGTCACAGATTTTACACCAAAAGACCTTCCAGGATAGCTGTGGTACCCGTAGGTTATGACGACGGATACTTGCGGTCCATGTCCAACAAGTCCATGGTACTTATCAGGGGTAGGCGTTGTCCGGTGGTTGGGAGTATCTGTATGAAGGCCTTTATGGTAGATGTTTCCCTGCTTGATGGAGTATCTCCCGGCGAGGAAGCCGTGCTTCTGGGAAGGCAGGGAGACGAAATTATTACGGCTGAAGATCTGGCACAGTGGGGTGGTACTATTAGTTATGAATTACTCTGTCTGCTGGGCAGTAGGAACAAGAGGTTCTTTAAAAGGGGTAAGCGTTTACAGGGCACCGCATCTGCTTTGTTGTCGGGCACTTGAAGTACAGGAAGTACGTCTGCGTATCCGTCGCCTTGCATCTGCAGCATCCTGTAAACGCTCACAGTTCGGTGGGTTGCGGTAAAACTGGCGTTGTAACCCAGTGAACGGTTACAAGAGGGAATAGTCGATGTTTGGCATAGGACTTCCTGAGTTGCTCTTGATTTTGGCATTGGCCCTGATAGTTCTCGGGCCGGACAAGCTTCCTCAGCTTGCCAAACAGCTTGCAAAATATATGAGGAAATTAAAAAGGGCCTCAGAGGAGTTTAAAAGTCAGCTTGATATCGAATCCTTAGAGAAAGACATAAAACAGGAGACAGAGGATCGTTCGGGATCCGGGTGTAATGGAGAGTCATTAAAAAATGAACATCGAACGTCCAACATCGAACGTTGAATGTAAAAAGATGAAGAAACAGAGTTTAAAAAATCTGAACTATTAGATGATATTTTACAGGAAACAGAAGAATTAATTAGTGTCCGAACGAAAAGGCCGTTCAGACACAATTTTGAATTCTAAATTTTGAATGTTGAATT
>CAZYEJ010000037.1:0-21522 GCA_964646435.1 uncultured Thermodesulfobacteriaceae bacterium | reverse complement strand
TATCAAATAACCGGATTTCCAGAGTTCTTTTCACGGTATACAGCGATATGATGATTCTTTTACATGCTTTTATCAAAAAGACCTCAAAAACGCCCAAAAACGATCTGAAAATAGCAAAACGACGTATGTCACATATTGAAAGGAGAAAATAAATGACTGGGACTCATAAAAATTTAGGCGGGAGTTTCAATGATTTTCTTGAAGAAGAAGGTATCCTTGAAGAATGCACGGAAACGGCCATCAAAAGAGTCTTAGCATGGCAAATAGAACAGGAAATGAAAAAGAATAACCTGTCGAAATCAGCTATGGCAAGAAAAATGGAAACAAGCCGATCATCCCTTGACAGACTCCTTGATCCTGTCAATGAATCAGTGACATTACATACCTTAAGAAAAGCAGCTCATGCCATCGGTCGAACAGTAAAGCTCGAATTGGCCTAAAAACCAGCACCCATGCAATCCCGAAGGGATTCATCCCTTGTTTTGTTTGTCCATTTATCTTGTTTCTGAAGGAACCCAGCCTAGATCATCCAGCCGAAGGCAGCCATCCCTTCCAAAGGAATTTAGACTATACCACCCCAAAGCCAGATATTCCCTAAAAACAATATTAAGCTTTTCGACCTCTGAGTAGTTCATAGTTCGTAGTTCGTGGTTCATAGATCGTAGTTCGTGGTTTGAGGTACGTGCCCCTGGTCCCTGCTCCATGCTCCATTGCCCCCTACCATAAGTTCATTCAGAAACAGCGCCCCCCAGATACCAGAAATACTCATACCATTTCCAGAAGAATGATGGTGAGTTAATAGCCAGGTGGGATAATAAGCCTCATTGGAGAGATATGAGTACTTATCCGCATCATAAACATGAAAATGATCAGGTTTCACCTTCGCATAGAGTGACAATTGTCGATGTTCTGGATCAGATAGAGGAGAAGATCGCGGTAACAAAGGGCTTACAGTAAAGTCGAGAGAAGTGGAAATATGGAACACATCCTCCAGATCACGTCCCTCAGATCCCTGCGCTTTCGGCGTCTTGTGGTGAAAAAATAAGCCTTATTCGCCGGTCCCTCTTTTTCCCCCATCAAAATAACATCCTCAAAAGCCTCAAGGAAAATAGTGCCTGTGCCGATATCAGAAAGAAGGGACCAAGATGGGGGCGGCGGCGAACAAACTCATCCCTGTCGGTGTCGTCGCGAAGGATGTTCCTCCACTCGATAGCATAGGCCATAATGTAGTGGAGAAAACCCGGTGACACCGAGCGTGGATTTTCTCGGTATGAGGGAAATGAAGATTTTTTGGACAAGTTGGCCACATAGATCAACGCAGTCTCACGGGCCATCAAGGGAGGGGGAAAATTTGTAGAAGAGAATGATGTTAAATTATTAAACTAACTCCCCCAAACCCTACCTACAGGAGTAAGTAAATGAGTAATGATGTACAGAAAGCCTATGATGAACGATACTTAAGATGGGCTACGAAATCACGAAACCAACTGTCTTTTTTGAACAATTTATTGTTAACATTAAGTGTCGCATTTCTTACGCTAATTTTCAGAGATAAATATTTTTATACATATTTTACTCTCAAAAATCCTGATCGTGATCTAACGCTGTCAGTTTTATCTCTCATTGCAATACTAATATCTATTGGTTTTGGATTCATAACTGCTTTGGATAGATTGTGGGATTTTCGCATCACTAGCAAAATTACTCTGATTCGAAAGAGAATGTACAAGCATTCGAATACTAAACTTGACGAAAGCTCTTCAGAAAAATATGGTTTCGTTCAAGTATTATCTATGTATTGGAAATTGTTGGTGGAAAGTTATCCAAATATTTTAATCGAACAATGCAAGACGTTCGATAATATCTCTGATTACAAAAAAGGAAAAATTAAGGATAATTTTAAAGAATTAAGGACAGTTAGTTATAATCTTGGTTTAAAAACGTGGGGGCACCTGAAAATTCAAATGGTGACATTTATGATAAGCGTAATTTTATTTGGGCTATCAATTATTTTGTAATGAAGACTCCTCGCCGCGAGCGGCGGGAAGACGCCTGTGGGACGCGTGGGCCAAGCCATGTTATGCTGTCTGGAGTTGCTGCTCAATTCCGCATTGGGCTGTCAAAGACAAATAAACTTTCGTGCCTATTGGGTTAATGCCCACAGAATTAGCTTAATCTATTAATATTATTGGCTAATTATTGAGAAAATCTTTTTTGACTCGTTTCCGGTGAAGTTTAATAATTTTAGTATGTTATGCCGTTTTTAAGAATATTTTGGGCGCCAACCCGATAGGCACGTAAACTTTTATGACAGGAGGGGAATGATATGTGGATTTTCGGATATGGGTCATTGATGTGGGATCAATGGGAGGAAGGATTCAGTTGCAAAAGCAAAGAAAAGGCGAAATCTGATGAATTTCGCCGAGATTTCAACAAAGCTTCTGTTAAAAATTGGGGAACACAAGAGAACCCGGGACCAACTTTGAACCTTGTTAACGATTCGTCCAGCAATTGTGAGGGATTAGCTTTCGGGTTTTCTAAAAAAAACAGTGAAAAGGTTTTGAAGTATCTCCGAAAACGAGAAGGAAGGAACTTCGACCTGAAAGAATTGAGTATTATCCTTGAATCAGGAAAAACGGTTAAAACACATGTTCCAATCTATTCCGGACCTAACATAATTTCTGACAAGTCCTTGTCCGAAAAGGCTAAAATGGCGGAGAAAGCAATTGGTGATAGAGGCAGGTGCGTGGACTACATCAAAAATATCGGAACTAGGCTCGATGACCTCGGGATAAAGGACAAGGCAGTCCAAGAAATCCTATTCTTTCTGTCTTAGCTCGACAATTGTTAAAGTGCGGCTAATTTGTGGAAAAGGATCGCACTAGCAATATCGGACCATGACCCTGGAAATCATAGTTCAATCAGATTCAGGATTCGCTATAGGTGAGAATTCAGTCGGACCTTTTGCAAGAGCTGTTACAGGCTCAATAGGGAATCTGCGCCTTATAGACATTAAAATGTTCAACTAGCCGTTTTTAAAAGAGAAATTTTTTAGCTTGACAGGGGTAAAATAGGATGTCCCCCTTTCCTAAATAGGGATAGGGAGTAGCCTCACGGCTACCCCCTCCCACACCACCGGACATACGGGTCCGTATCCGGCGATTTGGCTGGTCAAAGCAGAAACAGACAAATAGGCCTCTGTCCTGCCTGGCATTTAAGAAACAGAACGCTACCGACCTTTCAGCAACTGCTGCATTATGCCGGTAAGAACATGCTCTTTGATAGCCACAACCATTTACCCAAGCCATTCGGCCGGGCACCGTTCGGGCCTTCGTCGAGGTGAGACCTCCATGTATACTTCTTCCCTCTTCGGGAGGCACGGCTCGTTTCCACCGACTACTATGCCCTCTGCTGACTTCTGCCACGCGATCGTCTCCCCTTACGGTTCGATCAGTCCAATAATGGACACGCAGCAGATCTCCCGGGGTAAACACGTATCTTTCCGCACACGAGCGCCGAGTATACCTGCTTGGCTTAAGATGGATAGAGGACTTTACCTTGTGTTGCAGGCTTGTCCCACCAAACCAGCCTAACTCGGTTCTTGTTCATCGCCCCGTGCGTTCGCGGTACCCTGCCTCGGCAGGGCGGCTTCCTTTCCAAGCACCGTCGCCGGATACCCAGTTGCCATACCGCTATACCCTTCGCCTCCATCCGGCTGGGTTTGGGACTTGATGAGCTTTGAAACATAGGATAAGCTCAACGCACCCTTTAGAATACGTGCCGTGCCCGGCACACAACAAGAAGTTGATCAGGGGAGTCGGCCTGATTTACAGGGTGGAGGATTGGTTAGAAGTGCAGGGGGCAACAAAGCGAGCCTTCTCGGGCGAAAGAAAGAAGAGCGCGAGAAGGGGGATGCAAGGATCCTGGGGAGCGGGGATTTTGTAAATGAAATCCTTGAACAATCGGAGACGCTTCTTGAAAAGAAGTACCTGGCCAAACGCCCCATAGAGGAACTGATTGAAATTGTGGCTGGGAAATTGGGCCTTAAACCTGAGTTGATATGTTCTAGGAACAGACAAAGACAGTATTCAGAAGCCAGATCCCTGCTTGCTTGGCTGGCTGTTGAAGAAGTTGGGCATCCGGCAGCGGAGATGGCAAGATTTCTCGGGATCAGCCGCATGGGTGTTCAGAAAGCAGTTATAAGAGGATCAGAATTAAAAGGGGATCAGGTGTTGTTGGGATAATAAGTTTACAAAGTTGCCAACGTCCCCCATTACGTACCCATTACCGTAGCCGTTTTTCCTCATCTTCCAGAGGTTTCTTGCCGAGGACATTCCACAGCATCGAACAATATGATATCATCACTATCTAAACAGTAGGGTACATTGTACGGGTTTTCAGGGAGGCGAGACAAAATGCCTGTTGTCACGAGTTCATCCAGGTTAATCGGCTGCCTTCCAAAAAGGTCCTTAAACCTGTCTATGGCACGCTCCAGAACCAGGACTCCGGCAAGTGCTTTTATCCGGCGCTCTATTTGTTTGCCGGTCGGCGTGTCACGTTGTTCATTCTCCAGGTACTGTTGCAAAAATGTCAATGCGGCCTCGGTCCGTCCGGTCTGGTACAATAATTTTGTGCCGAGTGTAGCCATGCTTGGGGGACAATCAGGACGATTCAATGCCTCTTGCATGTAATGCCATGCCTGTAACTTGTCATCCAGGAAATAGAAATAGTCAAAACCTATGTGATAGGGCAGTGTCCAGTCCCATGAACGTGCTTCAGCACCTATCTTAAGAAAATCGATTGTCTCTTGAGGCCGTTTTGCATCCCATGGGAATATGCCTTGGACCACGTGATATATATCCTTGAAGTAAGGGTCTAATGACTGTGAGGCATTGAGCACGGTGAAGATAACGTCCCACACCTCAGGGGACAGGTCCCTGAGCGGAACCTCGGCTTCAAGATATCTCCCGAGAGCGCTTGCCGCCTCCAACAACAGATAGTCCGCCATAACGGCCTTGAATTCACCGGCTACTATGCGCAAAATTACAGGAGGGACAACCGGGAGCAGATGCTGCATATCAGACGCGCGATAGTATTGCATCCTACTCTGTTCCAGTTGATGGAAACTTATACCGTAACATACGAGTAATAAAACCGAGAGGGTGATAATGCCGAGGCTTTTTGTCTTCATGCCAGTTCGCGTCGGGCAAAGATCAGTACTGACGCCAAAAGGAGGATTATTGTATAACACAGTCCGTATAATACAGTCCAGACCAGGATATCAGGACGCAAGGGCAGGCCGTATGCAGCCGCAGTCTTGAGATCAAAGACAGCGAGATTGGGAAAGACCCAGGAGGCCCCGTCGATAAGGTGCATGAGCCAGGGAGAGCTCGAAAGGGTATTCCCTTTGATGGCCATTTTTACAGGCTCCATCCCATGGCCTATGACATACGTGAGCAGAGTGAGCAACAGGGTCATATAGGAGCTGGTAGTAAAACTGGCAAAGAAAAATGCCACTGCAGTCGTGACAACCAGACCAAGAAAAAGAAATCCCTGGGCCACGAAAAATATCATCCAGGAAAACTGGCTGCCGGCGTATGCAGGGTAAAGGAGCCTCACTACAAAAACGCTTCCGGAAGTCAACCCGCCAAGAAAAACAAATGATATGAGTATAAGTAGCAGGGTACCCAGGAACTTCCCCAGGATATACTGATGCCGTGATACCGGGCATGCCAGGACGAGATAAACTGTTCTCTTGTCCAGATCTTGTCCCAGTAGTTGGATGGCCAGGAAAAAGATCAGCAGGAGACCGGACAGGGCTGTAATGGAGAGCCCGATATCCACAGCCACTTTGCCGAGATCATACATGAACAGATCAGGCAGTACGAGGTTCAGGGCTGTCAGCACTATTGCCAGGACCAGTATGCCGTGCAGGGCCCGATGCCGTATCCCTTCCCGAAAAGTCAGACAGCTCAGTTGCCAGAGCTTACGCATACTGATTCCCCTCCGCAGAGATCTTTGCCAGAAAGGCCTGCTCCAGGTCCTGTTCACCCCGGGTCAGTGTGGCGATAGTTCCATGAAAGAGCAGGCGGCCCTGGTCAATAATTGCTACCTGATCACAGACCTTTTCTATATCATTCAGGAGATGTGAACTGAAAAAGATCGTTTTTCCTTGCAATTTCAGTTCGCTAAGGAGATCTATCACCAGATGGCGCCCTATTGGATCGAGCCCGCCCAGGGGCTCATCCAGGATGAGGATGTCAGGATCGTGGATCAGGGCCATAGCAAACCCGATGCGCTGAAGCATACCCTTGGAGTAAAAACGCAGGGCCTTGCCATCCACATTGTGCAGGTTCAACTCCTCGAGGAGGGATGCGCTCCGTTCGCGGATAACGCGTTCCGGCAGCCCGGCCATACGGCCGACAAAACCGAGCAGCTCTCTGGCTGTCAGACGGTCATAAAAACAAGGGTGTTCCGAAAGATAGCCAATATGACGCCGCACTGTATAATCATGGTTGGTTATGCCTTTTATTAAGACCTGTCCGGTGTCAGGAGAGATAAAATCCAGGATGATCTTTATTACCGTGCTTTTCCCAGCGCCATTGGGACCGAGAAAGCCCACCACCTCACCCTTTTGCACGGAAAGGTCAAATTCCTGCAGTACTTTTCGTTTCCCTGCAAGGCCGCTCGTGAAGGACTTGGACAGCCCTTCCAGTACTATATCTATCATGCCTTTAAGAACTCCGGATGTGTGAAGTATCTATATATAGATCGTAATTTACAAGAAAATTCTAAAATAAAAAGGCCGGGCATAAACCCGGCCTTGGTAAAAATGAGAGTTTTGATTATGTTCGGTTGATTATTTAGGTGCCCAGGTTGCGGTCGGGAGACCGCCGCCGGCTATAGCTGGAAAGAGATCGTTAGCATTTTGTACAGGCACTGGTACCGTAGATTCAAAGCCAGCAGCGTTTGCTTTAGACCAGTTATCGTTTTTAACAAAATAGGAAGTGTTGGATGCATCGGAGTCTACTGCATACGCCGTGTTTCCACGTGAATGCTCTGAGGCAATGAGGTATGATTCGTTAAGGGCATCTGTACTGACTTGAATATGATTATCGTTCCCTACGCCTACCGGGAATCCACTTATTGCAGCAGAAACTGGATGTTTCCCGGTAACCATTGCGCCGGCAAATGTAGCAGTGGCTGGAGAAAGAGAGCCTACGATTATGGCGCCGGCGCCTGCACCACCTGGTGCAGCAACAAGAGTAGCGGCCGCTACTGAGACCCCGTAGCATGAGATGTCGGACATGAGGCTCTCGGTTGCAGACATCCAGTTATGCATGTCAGCCACGGTTGTGGTATTACGTGCCCTTGTCTGGTATGCTGCAAACTGCGGAATGGCAATTGCGGCCAGGATACCGATAATTGCCACGACAATCATCAGCTCGACCAAGGTAAAACCTTTGTGTCCTGTCTTTTTCATCTTGTTTAAAAATCCAAGCATAATAGACCTCCTGTGTTAAATAATTAGTGTGGGTGATACTCAAAATTGTTATCGGCAACTTTTTTCGACTTGATAAATATAATTTTACCTCCTTTATTGATCCACAGATTTCGCAGATTACACAGATTCTAATCGGCCAAATTCTTCAATCCCTCAATTCGTTTCTCATTACGTTTTATTGCAAGGTCAATGCCACATTGCGATGGCCTGCTACACCTGAGTAAATACGTCGATATTGGGATTTTCCAGGGATGGAGGATACGACTTATCTGCTTATTCGATGCCAAAAAAAGTTGCTTATTGACAAAAATTGGTTTCACCGCAGCAGAAGGCAAGACTTATGCTTTTGGGCCTAACTCTGTGAGCTCTGTGAACTCTGTGAGAGACATTCTTTTTCTCTCGCCCGCTCCTCAAAATCGCTTGAGACCGCAGAGAACGCAAAGAAAAAATATTATTTATCGCTTCACGATGGTTCAGAATACCGGAAGACCGAATATTTTTTGAATGCAGTACGGCGTGAATTTTTCAGTCTGTTTTGTTTTCTCTGCATTCTCTGCGCTCTCTGCGGTAAATTTTCCTGAGTAGTTACATTCTCTCGCAAACCCTGAACCTCTGAACCCGTAAACGGTTCAAAAATGTCATATCTTTAGCAGGGCTATCCCCAGCCTGGAGGCACCTTGGTTCAATTTCTGATCAAATCCAGCAAAGCAAAAATCTGTGCCGCTACTTTTTTGAACATGAAGCGCCTCATCTGCGGCCAGATGCACACTGTCATATCCCCGAAGAGCTAAGATTTCAGCAAGATCACCAGCTCGACGAATTAAAGATTCATTTATACCAACAACCCCGATAGCCATCCAGTCCTGTTCAAATGCCTGTTTTATTGACTCCAGCGCCTCAACACTGATACGTTTCATGCCGTGAATCTTTGCAAAGGCAGCCCTGATTTCCACATATGCAATCTGGTGGGTATATACGGCCTTTGCTCTGACAAGGGCCTCTCTGATGCCGGCGGAACCAGGCTCATCCACATAGAGTTTCACAAGAGCCGAAGTATCCAAATACAAAATCATTCCCGTTCTTCCAGTACTATGTCAGAAAACGTTTTTTCGCCGGATCTCCAAGGAATTGGATTCTCCGCTCCCATAACCTTTCCTCCCTTGCCTGGCCGGACCAAGGGCAGGGCGTTAATCCGTCGAATGGTCTCGGCTTCCACGTCTTCAGGGCGACGTCGAACGGCGGACAGTTGCGCTACGGGACGCCTACGGGAAGTAACTATGATTTCCTCACCAGTCTGTACTCGACGCAAGTATAAAGAAAGATTATTTTTAAGTTCACGAACAGATACTTCCATAAGAATCACCTCCCTGTGGCCTCATAATTCCAATTATAGCCACGTATGATTCTCAAAACAAGTCGCCCGGCGCATTCGTTCAATTCCTTCTCTAGGTCTCTGTGAGAGATTCTTTACGCCCGTTCGCTTAGCTCACTCGAGCACGCAGAACGCGGAGAAATATTTTCTTCACCGCCCGCTTCGCTCAAGACGCAAAGGACGCCCCAGTTAAATAGCCTTGCAGGATTGAACGGGGCAGGCAAAGAAATGACGGGGATGAAAAAATGGGCTCACGCAGAGGGCGCAGAGAACGCAGAGAAAAACTATTATTTTTCGCTTCGCGATGGTTCAAAATTATGATGAGTTGATTTTTATTGTATTTCTTGATAATGGGTTATTAACTCGTTTATGAGAAATATTATGAAACAACAAGCAAGGACCAGAGTTAGGAAATCTTTCATCGAGGTTTTTTGCGCATATCCAGCTAAAAAAGAAACGATGGTTGAACAAAAAGTCACTTACACGCTTGGTGTAGATGATAGGTTCGTTATTATTGAGAATGTGCCGGCTAGAGTGTGCCTGGAAACTGGAGAGCGATTCTTCTCGCCAAAGACTGTAGAACAATTACAGCAAACGATTTGGGGACAAAGAAAACCTCGCCGTATCATTCAGACGCCTGTGTTTGAGTTTGCTGCGTAGTTCCCTCTCCCGATCTGTCGCTCCTTGATGGCAAGCCCTCAGCGTCGCCCCTCTTGTTTCAGAAGGTCATAGGTGCCTATCCGTCTCAATATCAAGAATCCTTTTTCAATTTTGAAAGTCAGTCGATATCCGCGAGTGACTCGAATTTCGAATATCTCGGTGCCTCTTAACTTCTTTATCCTCAGAGAGGGGTGTTTTGGGTTTTTCACCAGCCGAAGAAGCTGATTGTCGGCCCTTGTCTGAATCTGCGCGGGTAGGTTTTTGTAATCCTTCGAGAAGGATGCGGTGCGTCTAATCTTCACTGTGAAGGTCTTTCAGAAGATGTTCAACATTCTCGAAATCCTTGTATTCGCCGCTCCGCAGGTCTTCCTCTGCTTCCATTTCCTTCGCTTGCCACTCGGGAGTCCAGAACCATGCCTGCTCTCTTGGTACTTTTATGGTTTTTATGGGAACCAGTCTCGCGCTGTCGCCTTTGAGCTGGAACTCTATTTCATCTCCAGGCTTTAGATTCAGCGCAACCATAATTTTTTTGGGAAGGGAAATTTGCCGTTTTGCACTGATTTTCATAAATCTTACTCCTTTACTTCATTACTATCTATCTGCACAAAATAAAAGATCTTTTACCGACAGTCAAGTATCTTCTTCAAGTCGTGAATGGATAGGCGTATTCACCTCACGGAGACAGAATAAAGAAATAGAATTAAAGGAATTAGAGGATCACAAAAAGCATTTTGGATTGACTTCCCAGTGGGAAACCATATAATATGTCTGAAATTACGGTTAAGGAGGTAAATCAAATGCCCAGGATGGTTAAGAAGACCATTGAGTTGGACCAGGATTACATTGATAGGGCACGCATGATTTTTGAGGTAAGGACAGAAAAGGAGGCCGTCAACAAAGCATTGGAGATGGCAGTTATCGACGATGATATCATCAAGGCCCATGAGCTGGTGGGGGGGAAAGGTGATGTGATAAACGAGGTCTTTAAATGAAGGTCATGTTCGATACGAACATCTACATCTCATTTATCCGAAACCACTCCCACGGCGCTGAACTTGAGCGGGGTGGGACTGTAAAGTATGTCTCGGCCATAGTGCTCATGGAGCTTTGGGCCGGGGCGAGAACGAAAAAAGCCGAAAGGCTTCTTTCCCAGTTGCAGAAACCTTATGAGAGTGCAGATAGAATAGTTACCTTGAGCTCGCAACACTACATTATCGTGGGGCAATTCTTTTCCGATCTTGCTCTCAAATACAGGGGGCTTTGTAAGAAATCCGACTTCGTGAATGACGTCCAGATTGCCTTTACGGCTCTATCTATAGGGGCGACTCTTTATACAGAAAACCGGATTCATTTCGAAATCATTCGCAGCAAGCTGAAATCGCTCAAGTTGGAATACCTTACAGCCGACTAAGGAGGCTATTCAAATTGGAAAAATTCAGTCCCGCGGCACGGCCATCATACGTTCAACAGCTTTGAGGGCCCTTAAACGAATCGGTTCGGGCACAACAATCACCGGTCCTTCTGTCTGAAGGGCCAGCAATACCTCCTTCAGGCCTGTTTTTTTCATGTCTAAGCAAACCATCTCAGGAGAAGCAGCGTAAAATCTCTTTCCTGGATTTTGCTTCTTCAACGTATGTAAAAGCCCGATTTCTGTGGCAACAATGAATTCCTTTGCCTTGGATTCCGCTGCAAAAGTCAGCATGCCGCTGGTGCTTCTTACCGCGTCCGCCATATCCAGCACCTCTGGAGGGCACTCGGGATGGGCCATCAGCAAAGCCTCGGGATGGGCGGCTTTTGCCTCCTTGACCTGGGCAACCGTGAGATTATCGTGAATCGGACAGTAACCAAGCCAGTAATGGATTTTTTGATCTGTGTGTCTCTGTGCCCACATTGCCAGATTTTTGTCCGGGGTCATAAGGACCTCATGGGTCTTTAAGGATTTAACGACCTGCACTGCATTAGCTGAAGTACAGCAGATGTCGCTTTCCGCCTTTACTTCGGCTGTAGAATTCACATATGTGACCACAGGCACGCCCGGATACTTTGCTTTTTCAGCCATCAACTCCGCTGCATTCAGCATATCCGCCATACCACAGCCCGCCTCTTTTACCGGTAGTATTATTTTTTTATCCGGACAAACGATGGCCGCGGTCTCAGCCATAAAACGGACTCCGCAAAATATTATGATATCGGCTTCGGTCTCTGATGCCTGGATACTCAGGGCCAGAGAATCCCCGGTAAGGTCCGCAACATCCTGGACTTCCGGCACCTGGTAATTGTGAGCAAGAATGATAGCGTTTTTCTCCCGTGCCAATGCACGGATTTCTCCAGTTAAACTTTCATTGGACATTTTGTTCTCCTGATTGTAGGCGTTCACAGGTTCAAGGGTTCTAGGTTCAGAGGTTCAGGGTTCACCCTGAACCTCTGAACCTAGAACCTTAGAATCATCTGTACGGTAGATTTTCACACCTGGAGGTGGAACAAACCGGAAAAGATCGTCTGAAAGGCCTTTATTGACCTTGACATTGCTGAATACAAGATGTGTTCTGCTACCTAACTGGTCTTCCAGCCACATCTCCTTTACCAGATGAGTATGAGAATCCACGACAATTAATATGGTGCATACCTGTGGTACCGGATTCCTTGGGGTAAGCTTCAGCACCCACCTGGCATCCGGTTGGCCTTCTACTGGATGCTCTACAATAAAATAACGTTTGAGGTCACCTTTGCCAAAGAAAAAAGCCTTGCTTATCTCAGTTGAAAGTAATTGATCCCTGGAAAGCACCATTACCTGATTGGCTTCCTCCTCATACACATATACCTCTTCCCCGCTGGTGACAATAAGTTGCGGTTCCGGCTGACTGTATTCCCATCGCATCTGGTGCGGACGATTGAAATAGACCTTTCCTTCTGCCTTGAGACCCTCTGAAGAACCGGAAGCAAACGTCTCCTGCTCGAAGTTAGAGGTAATATCAGTAGTGGTTTCGTATTTTTTCTGTAACAGTAACACAAGATCTTCTCCACGTTCTGAAAGACCCTTTGCCAGGGACTTTGAAACAGGAGTAAATACCATAACTATAAGTAATAAAAGATAAAATAAGCGCACATTGTGCATAATTATGCCTCCATTCAACTACAAAATAATACCTTGCCTGGATACTAAAGTATTTTTTCAGGTTCATCCAGTTTTGTTTTTCGTGTTTTCGTACCTTCGTGTTTTCGTGATTGATTTTGAATAATTATTTTTCATGCCTAGGGTTCGGATTGCGTTTCCATTCACAAAATGTTATCAATTTTACATTATGATAGCCAAGGAATTTTCTTTATGAAAATCCCGGTACCGGAAAAAATCTCTACAAGGGGTCATTGAACCTAAGCTAACCGCTAAGGCGCAAAGAACGCTGAGTTAAACACAAAGAAGATACTTATTCAGCCGGACCGTTACCGGCTGGATAAAAAGTATTTCTCAGCGCCTTTAGCGTCTTCGCGGTTCAATTTACCGTAAAAATACCTCGTAGTGGTAAAAGAAACATACAAGGCTAATAGCTCAATTTAGATTGAAGCAACCATGGATGTGACAAAAAAGGTTCTACTCCGTGTAGAACATGGAAGACTGGTGGAAATGGAATACCAAGTCAGGCTATCATCTGGGGAAGTAGTGGATTCCTCTGAAAAGTCAGGAGGCCCGGTAACCTTTATATGCGGAAAGGGTAATTTCCCCAAACCTGTTGAGGAAAATATTGTCGGGCTTGCTCCTGGAGAAAGAAAGGTAATATTTGTCCCTCCAAACTACACTTATGGGCTCTATGATCCCGGGAAGGTAACACTAATGGCCATTGAAAGGATTTCAGGAAAAGTGGAAGTGGGCAAGGTAGTCAAGGCCTCTGACGAATTTGGCTTAAGACAACCAGCTATGGTCAAATCCATCTGGGAAGGTGCCATGATGCTGGACTTTAACCATCCCCTGGCCGGCAAGACCCTGCATTTTGAAGTATTTGTAAAAGACGTACGCATTACCACGACGCAAAAGGATAATTAGTGTCTGAACGGAAAGGCCGTTCAGACACAATTTTGAATTCTTAATTTTGAATTTTGAATTAAAAAAGGAAATAACCTTCTAACACCACCTCCCCTTTGATTGGATAGAGGTAACTGTAAACTATGGAAAAAGTCTTTAAAGAAGCAGGACTCTTTGAAATATACGAAAAAGTCCTGTCCGACACTCGCTTAAGTGCTGAAGATGGAGAGCTGCTCTTCTCCACTACTCATCTGCCGGCCCTTGGTTATCTGGCCAACATCGTAAGAGAAAGGCTTAACGGAAACCGGGCCTATTACATCTATAATCAGCACATAAACTACTCTAATATCTGCATAAATCTTTGTAAATTCTGTGCCTTTGGAAAGGAAAAGACCCACCCGAAGGCCTACGAGATGTCCATAGAAGAGATAGTTTCCAAGATAAGGGAGAGGCATGCCGAACCCGTCACAGAGGTACATATTGTCGGCGGCCTGCACCCGGATCTCCCATACCAGTATTATATTGATATGCTAAGGGCAGTAAAGGCCGAAAGACCCGAGATCCACATCCAGGCCTTTACCTGTGTAGAGATAGCACACCTGGCAGCCATTTCAGGTCGGTCAATCACCGAGACGCTGGAAGATTTTATGCAAGTCGGCCTCGGGTCCATTCCCGGAGGTGGAGCAGAGGTCTTCAGCACCAGAATACGGGAAAAGCTCTGCCCTAAGAAACTCTCCGGAAAGGACTGGCTGGAAGTTGCTAAAACCGCCCACAGAGCAGGTCTCAGGACCAATGCCACCATGCTCTACGGCCATATTGAGACAATATCTGAACGGATAGAGCATCTGCTGGCCCTGAGAGAGGCCCAGGATGAAACAGGCGGATTTCTGTGCTACATCCCCCTTGCTTTTCACCCCAAAAACACAAAGCTGGAATACCTGTCATCCACAGGTGGGGTGGATGATCTTAAGAGTATTGCAGTATCACGACTCCTGCTCGACAACTTTCCACATATCAAGGCCTACTGGGTAATGCTCGGGCCAAAGGTTGCGCAGATCGCCCTATCCTTTGGTGCGGACGACCTGGATGGGACTGTGCTGGAAGAAAAGATTACGCACATGGCAGGGGCGGATACCTCCCAGGCCATGACCCGCAGTGAAATCGAACACCTTATCCGACAGGCAGGGAGAGAGCCGGTAGAGCGCGACACTCTCTACGAGCCGGTCTGAGCTCTTCTTCCACCATGATTTCACCAATAATATCAAAAGTCCGGGGCGGCAGGCGCCTTTCAGGAGATGATGCCCTCTTGCTTTATCAAGAGGCAGACCTGAATGTACTGGGCCAGCTTGCTGACGAAGTAAGGCGAAGGCTGCATCCAAAGCCCATTGTCACATATGTCATTGATCGGAACATTAACTATACCAATATATGCATCTCCGGCTGCAAGTTCTGCGCTTATTACTGTGCACCGGGTGACCTTTCAGGCTATATACTCTCCAGGCAAGAGCTGGCCGAGAAGTTAGAGGAGACAAAATCGCTCGGGGGTACCCAGATCCTGCTGCAAGGCGGGCTCCATCCTGATCTCCCCCTTAGCTTTTATGAGGAAATGCTCTCTTTTATAAAGGCGAATTTTGCAATACATTGCCACGCATTTTCTCCTCCTGAGATCGTTCACTTTTCCAAAATATCAGGTCTGTCTGTAAAAGAGGTCCTGGTCAGGCTTATCAAGGCCGGACTCGATTCCATCCCGGGTGGCGGAGCGGAAATCCTGACAGACAGGGTAAGAAAGCAGATCTCTCCAAGGAAGGCCACAACAGATGAGTGGCTGAATGTAATGGAGACTGCTCACGGATTAGGGCTTAAGACCACTGCCACCATGATGTATGGCCACGTGGAGCGACTGGAGGAAAGAATCGAGCACCTTTTGCGCCTGAGAGACCTTCAAGACCGCACCGGCGGATTCACAGCCTTTATTGCCTGGCCCTTTCAACCCAAAAATACCGCTCTTGACGTCAGGCCATCTACAGGACAGGAATACTTGAGACTGCTTTCCATCTCCAGGATTGTCCTTGACAACTTCCCGAACCTTCAGGCCTCATGGGTCACACAAGGTCCAAAAGTGGCCCAGATTGCCCTATTTTTTGGGGCAAATGACTTTGGCAGCACAATGATTGAGGAAAATGTGGTCGCAGCAGCCGGGGTGAGCCATCGACTCTCGGAAGCAGAAATACGTAAAATTGTAACCGGTGCCGGTTTTGAACCGCGTCAGCGCCTGATGGACTATACTCTAGTTGGTGAATCCGGGGCAGAGGGCAAAGGTCGGAGGTCAGAGGTCAGAAGTCAGAGGGCAGAGGTCGGAGGTCAAAAGTCAGAGGGCAAAAAAAAATGAACATCGAACATCGAACGTCCAACATCGAATTTTGAATGGAAAAAGATGAGGAAACAGAAATAGCCGTTGTGTGTTTGGTATTGGATATTCGTTTTTCATTCGACGTTGGACGTTCGATGTTCGATGTTGGACGTTCATCTTTCAGTACAACCTTTGAACCCTTACAGAAAGGTAACCCTGAACGGTGAACCCTGAACCTCTGAACCTCTGCTATAAATCACCAAATTCTCTCCGTCTTCACGTAGCCAGATGGGTGGTTCCTGTCTCAATGCCTCCAATAGAGAATGGGGCAATAGCGACCTTTGAAGGAAAAATAGTAGGGGTGGGACCGGCATCGGAACTCCGCTCAAGCTATCCGGCAGAGATCAAAGACTATGGAGACTCCATACTTTGTCCTGCCCTGATAAACACCCACTCTCACCTTGAGCTCTCTCCCCTCAGGTGGCGTCTTTCTCCAAGCCGCTCCTTTGTTGACTGGGTAAGAGCACTGATTGAGGCCCGCGGCCTGATCAGGCCTGAAGAATGGGAACCGGCCATATGTCAGGCAATAAAAGAGATGCAAGAAAACGGGATAATTGCCGTTGGAGACGTGGGAAATCTGGATTTTATCCCGCTTTTTTCTTCCAAAAAAGATGGCACATGGCCTTTCAGTGGCGTCTTCTTTCAAGAACTGGTATGCCCGATACCGAATGAAGCAGAGGGGGAAATCCCTCTCGACGCTCCTTTTGTAAATGGAAAAATTACTGAACCCACGGACATCCTGGAGCCCTCTTTTCACTATGCCTTTTCCGCCCATGCCCCGTATTCTGTAGCGCCATCGGTCCTTAAGGCCATCAAGGCATGGGATCAGAGCCATGGTATGCCGTTTCCCATTCACGTAGCTGAATCAGAAGAGGAGATAGAGTTCCTGCAAGGCGGACATGGTCCCCTGAGAGAACTCTTAAAAGAAAAAGGACACTGGCCCTTGAATTATGATCTCCCCAAAGCGTCTCCGGTGAGGTATCTTGAAACCCTGGGGCTGCTTGATAGGCATACGGTCTGTGTCCACTGTGTGCAGGTGGACCGGGATGACATCTCAATCCTGGCAAAAACAGGGGCTGGCGTTTGTCTGTGTCCCAGGAGCAATGTATTCCTTGGGGTGGGTATGGCTCCTGTGGAAGAGCTTCATGCCTCAGGCATACCTTTGGCCCTTGGCACTGACAGCCTTGCAAGCAACGACCGGCTTTCCATTTTCGCCGAAATGGCAAGCCTTTCAAAGCTGGCCCCGGGTCTTCCTCCCGAGGCCATTTTCAGGGCGGGCACTTATGGTGGAGCAAGGGCCCTTGGTATCTCTGAAGAATTGGGGAGCCTGGCCAGGGGCAAAACCGCAACATTTTTGGCAGTAAAGTCCGGTCCCATTGGTAATAAAGATGTCCTGGAATTCCTGGTCCATGAAGGATACAAGGGATTGGGTGATTGGGTGATTGGGTGATTAAGGGCATAAAACTCGACCTCTCAGAAAAAAAACGACAGGGCCTGCTCCATTTCTTCAGGCTGTCATATGATCGTGGTGATTTTCCCAGGATCTTGGAGTTGAAAATGTTACCTTCGTCCAACATCGAATTTTGAATGGGAAAAAATAAAGAAATAGACTTATGACCTGGAAGAAAGACTTGCTAATTAAAAAATCTGAACTACTAAATGATATTTTAGAGGAAACAGAAATAGCTGTTGTGTATTCGGTATTGGATATTTGTTTTTCGTTCGATGTTGAACGTTCGATGTTCGATGTTCGACGTTCATCTTTCAATGTAACCTGTGAACCCTGAACTCTGAACCTCTATAAAAGATGATACCAACAGGAAAAGAAAAAAAGCGCTTTGTCCGGGACAAATTTGCTTCTGTTTCCGGGAAATATGATCTCTTAAACAAGTTGCTTAGTTTTTATATAGACCACTACTGGAGATGGGTAACCACGCGTGAGCTTGATGAGTTCAAACAGGGCCCTATCCTGGATCTCTGCGCGGGAACCCTGCCCCTTTCGGCTGAAATTGTAAGGCAGATATCGCGCCCGGTGGTGGCAGTGGATTTCTGTTATGAGATGCTTCGGCATGGGGCACTTCAATTAGAAAATGGCAGCAAGAAGGCGAAATATATAGTCCCCATATGCGGTGACGGAGAGTACTTGCCACTCCATGACTTGAAATTCCAGGGGATAACAATAGCCTTTGGAGTCAGGAATCTCAGCCGGCCGGAACAGGGCCTCAGAGAGATGCTAAGGGTGCTTAAAACAGGAGGAAAACTTGCGATTCTCGAATTCTCGCGCCCGAAAAACCGCCTTTTTTCTCCGATATACAAGCTCTATCTACACAAATTCCTCCCATTTATGGCCGGCATCGTCTCAGGCGACAAAGAGGCCTATCGCTATCTGGCAGATTCCATTCAGGGTTTCTATGAACCTGAGATCCTGGCCGCAATGATGAGAGATGTGGGATTTCGGGAGGTTAAGCACAGACCTCTGACAATGGGTATTGTTACCCTATATACAGGGCGAAAATAGTTTTAATCGGGTACAAATTGCTATGTCAGCAAACAATCAAAAAGATATCGTTCATATATTCACTGATGGTGCCTGCTCAGGAAACCCAGGGCCTGGTGGGTGGGGGGCAATGTTGCAGTATGACAAACAGAGAAAGTGCATCAAGGGCTGGTCAAAAAACACCACAAACAACCGGATGGAACTCTTGGCAACAATACGGGCCCTTGAGGCCCTTAAAAGGACTTGTGATGTGATTATCACCACCGACTCAAAATACGTAAAACAGGGTATAACCGAGTGGATAACTGGCTGGAAGTGCAGAGGGTGGCAGACTGTCGCCAAAAAGCCTGTTAAAAACAAGGGTCTATGGCAGACACTTGACTCTTTATGCCAATTTCACAAGGTTCACTGGGAATGGACCAAGGGTCATGCCGGACACGAGGAAAACGAACTGGCTGATCAACTGGCCACAGAAGCCATTTCCGAAGGCCGGGCAGGAGGTCTGGAAGAGGACAAAACAGGCAGATTAGAGTAATCGGTGTAATCTGCGAAATCTGTGGATAGGGATGATGGCAAAATCCTTTCCGGCAAACAAATTTTGTAAAAGGCTCCATATAATAACAGGAGAGTGACATCATGGAAGTTAAAATCGGATCATCCGTGCTGGAGTTGATACGGGGGGATATCACACAGCAGGATACCGAGGCTATAGTCAATGCAGCCAATCGCACGCTTCTGGGTGGAGGTGGTGTGGATGGTGCAATTCACCGGGCAGCAGGCCCGGAGTTGCTTGCCGAGTGCCGGACCCTTGGAGGCTGCGACACAGGAGACGCGGTGATCACCCGAGGCTATAAGCTCAAGGCCCAGTATGTGATCCATACGGTGGGACCTGTATATAAAGGACCGAATCCGAGCACTGAACGCCTACTTGAAAGCGCCTATCGAAAAAGCCTGGAAGTCGCCCTGGCAAAAAGGATCTGTTCAGTGGCCTTTCCCGCTATCAGCACAGGGGCCTATGGATATCCCCTGGGAGAGGCAGCTTCTGTAGCCCTTCGTACCATTATTGGTTTTCTGCAGGCCCATCCTGAAATCAAGCTGGTCCGCTTTGTGCTGTTTAATCAGAGGGCACTTGAAGCATTTGAAGAATCCCTTGGAAGGCTTAATCCGGCAGGATCATAAAACCGGGGATTCATATGCAGGCCGAAGGAGCCATTAACTCGCTCCCCACGGGATGGATCATGTAGAAAATTCTTGTTCCATTGTAAAAAATACTTATATTTGATAAATTGGGTTATAAATTGAGGAATTGAGGATAGGTGAATTCCTATATGCCGAAACAAAAAATAAATAAAATAGTCCTTGCATATTCAGGCGGACTCGACACATCTGTCATTCTCAAGTGGCTACAAGAAATCTATAACTGTCCTGTAGTGGCCTATTCCGCAGATATAGGCCAGGAAGAGGACTGGGAAGCTGTAAAGCGGAAGGCCATGGATACAGGGGCCTCGGAGGTAGTGATAAGGGACCTCAAAGAGGAGTTTGTCCAGGACTTTGTCTTTCCCATGTTCAGGGCAAATGCCATTTATGAGGGTACCTATCTGCTGGGTACGTCCATCGCAAGACCCATTATTGCCAGGGAACAGGTACGTGTTGCCAGGGAAGTCGAGGCTGACGCGGTCAGCCACGGGGCAACCGGCAAGGGAAACGACCAGGTCCGTTTCGAGCTCTCCTTCATGGCCCTTGCCCCTGACCTCAGGATCATAGCTCCCTGGCGTATATGGGACCTCAATTCCAGGCAAAAACTCATGGACTTTGCCAAGGCCAATGGCATACCAGTACCGGTCACAAAGGCAAAACCCTACAGTATGGATGCAAACCTCCTGCACATAAGTTATGAGGGTGGAATCCTGGAAGACCCATGGGCAGAACCCAATGAAGACATGTTTATGTGGACAAAGAGCCCTGAAAACGCCCCTGATAAGCCATCTTATGTGGAGATCGATTTTGAGCAGGGAAATCCGAAGGCTATTGACGGTGAGCGTCTTTCCGCAGCAGAATTCTTATCAAGGTTGAACCTTATAGGTGCCGATAACGGGATTGGACGGGTTGACCTGGTTGAGAACCGTTTTGTCGGGATGAAATCAAGAGGGGTCTATGAGACACCGGGCGGTTCTATTCTTCGTGCAGCCCATATGGCCCTTGAGTCCATAACTCTTGACAGGGAGGTTATGCACTTGCGGGATAGTCTGGTTTCCCGTTATTCAGAGCTTATTTATTACGGTTTCTGGTTTTCACCCGAACGTGAGTTAATTCAAAGGCTCATAGACGAGTCCCAGGCTAATGTAAATGGGAGAGTTCGACTCAAGATATATAAAGGAAACTGTCAGGTTGTGGGAAGAAAGGCGGAGAAATCCTTATACCGGCCTGAGTTTGCCACATTCGAGGAAGACGATGTTTACAGTCAGGCAGATGCCGAAGGATTCATCAGACTTCAGGGCCTGCGTCTTAAGATCAGGTCCATGGTGGAAGGATCTTGAGGAGACAGCATTATGGTAACAGATAATGAGCGGCGCAAACATATTCGGGTCCCATTTAAGACCACAGCGTGTCTATGGTCTCTAAAGCAGGATGCCAAGGAGATACGCTGCGATCAAACAAGAGATATCAGTCTGAAAGGACTTTACTGCTATAGTGATACCAAATTTTCTACCGGAACTCCCTGTGAACTGGAATTGCATCTTGAGAGCACCAATTCGAAGCTTGTGCTTTTTTTTAAGGGGCGTGTAGTTCGCACGGATGAAAAAGGAATGGGAATCCGGTTTGAGGAGATGGATCTCGACTCATTTCTTTTATTAAAGGATATCCTTAACTACAACACCGGAGATCCTGAACAGATAGACCAGGAACTTACTGGCTATATACATAAAGAGTGATTAAAGGCATTCAGATGCAAGGGGCAAAAAAAGATGAACATCGAACATCGAACATTCAACATCGAATATTGAATGGGAAAAGAATCCAATTCGGAAACTAATGAGAAATAGTAACCGTTCACGGGGTT
>CAZYEJ010000036.1:0-21666 GCA_964646435.1 uncultured Thermodesulfobacteriaceae bacterium | reverse complement strand
AACGAAGAAAAAGAAAACGGTTACATGCAAGAACCTAACCGGAAATTACTGGTGTGCAAAACAACAAAAAATCAATTTTATTTCTATCAAAGCATTTTAAAAGCTTTTCTGCTGCTTTTTCCCCTAAATCAACAGCAGTTTCGCTTGTTTTAGCAATATGACGTTGCGATATTCCAATTTTTGTTTCTATTTTTTGAGAATCCCAATTTGGGAATTCTTTTTTCAAATCTTCGTTGCTAATTACCTTTTGAGGCAAATAAATGTCTATTCCTGTAATTTTCATGTTATAAAATCTTCTTCATTTTTTTTCCTATCACTTTGCTTGCACATAACAGAGTAATAAATGGAAACTTTCCATGATATTAAACTATATAGATGGACATATTTTCCATCTATTTTCATATTAAGCAGTTCAATATGGGAAAAGTGGTCCACTTATTAAATATTGCTTGTAAATTTCCATATATTGTGAGATTATCATATCCACCATGGAAAATAAACCAAAATTTCGACCAGATCCGAATGCCAAATTAATGGACCAAATGCGGGAGGTACTCCGTTACTATCATTATGCCTATCGTACCGAGTCCACTTACTGCCGATGGATTCTTCGCTATATTCAGTTTTTCGGAGGCAAAACTCATCCCCGGAAACTTGATGCGAAGCATATTGAAAAATTTCTATCACACCTGGCGACCAAAGGCAATGCTGCTGCCTCCACACAGCGCCAGGCCTTGAATGCTCTCGTCTTTCTCTATCGTGATGTCCTTAATCAGCCCCTTGATGGCAAGATCGCCCCTGTCCGTTCAAAACGAAAACTGAGCCCTCCAACCGTCCTGACTCAAGAGGAAGTTCAACAGGTGCTCCGGATGATAAGCGGAACTCATGCATTAATGGCAAAACTGCTTTATGGGGCAGGCTTGCGCCTTATGGAATGCGTCCGATTACGCATCCAGGACGTAGACTTTGGCCAAGACATCCTCTATGTCCGAGGCGGCAAAGGCGGTAAGGATAGGACAACCATTTTTCCACAGAATATTTGCGAAGAACTACGATTGCATATTGAAAGAGTAACGGATTTGCATCACAGAGACCTTGAGGAAGGTTACGGTGAGGTATATCTGCCCGAGGCATTATCTCGCAAATATCCTAATGCAGCCAGAGAAACACGCTGGCAGTATGTCTTTCCAGCCAAAAAAAGGTCCATCGACCCGAGGTCAGGCCGTGAGATGCGTCACCATGTGTTGGAGTCCGGCCTCCAGAAGGCTGTCAAGCTCGCTGTTCAACGGGCCGGGATTCAGAAGCGTGCTACCTGTCATACGCTGCGGCACAGTTTCGCCACCCATATGCTGGAGAACGGCATTAACATCCGGGTGCTCCAGGAACTTATGGGCCATGCGGATGTTAAGACCACTGAGATTTACACACATGTAATGAAACGCGATATTACCAGTCTCCAGAGCCCGCTGGACAGATTGAGCGAATGACGCCGATTTCATCTTTACCCAGTTTTCCTAAGTTGAGCGATTAGCTGTTAGCCATTGAATCCCCAAAGGGGGTAGCGAAGCTGCATTCATGCTATCATAAAATCATAATATCAATTTTAGGAGAAACTATGAACACTATAAAAACAGTCGGCCGTAGCGGTCAGATCTCACTTGGCAAAAAATTCGCCGGTCAAGTAGTAATGATTGATGAAATCGAGACCGGCGTTTGGATCGTCAAGCTGGGTCGGTTTATTCCCGATAATGAAAGATGGTTACATGGTCCTGGAGTTCAGGCCGAACTCAATGAAGCCGTTGCTTGGGCAGAAAAAAATTCACCCAGAGATACAAACTTTGAGGAATTAGAGACCCGGATCAAGCAATGAGCCAGAAAATATATCAGACGGTGCGCTTGGATTTGAACAACCCTGTCTTTCAACGCCGCCTTTTCAACCTCACCAAAAGTGACCAGCGTAACATCCTAAATACTCTGCGGAAATTAGCAAACATGACATGGCAACAGGTATATTCAGATTATGGTCTAAAATGGGAGGTCATTTTATCTCAAAAAGGCCCGAGCGGCAAAAAACTCTACAGTTTTCGAATTGGAAAGGGATTTTGGGGGATAGCGTACCGTGATGGTTTATGGCTACGCCTGTTGTCGTTGCATTCCGATCATGACTTTGCTTATCAGTAAGCCATTCTGAACCTTTTTCCCCTTGTTGGAGATCACCCGTTTCACAGCCAACAGCTTGGCGTAGAACGAGCGGGTTAGTCCTAAATTCAAGGATTGACAGATTGAATTAAAAAGGCTATTATAGCTATTATCATATGGACAACATAGTAAGAAAGGCAAATTGAAATGATTCAGGTCAACATATCCGAGGTCAAAAACCGGCTTAGTTATTATCTCAGGTTAGTACGTGGAGGGCAGCAGATTGAAATTCTTGACAGAAAGACCCCTTTGGCCAGAATAATACATGTTTCAAAGGCAGAAACCGAGAACCGTGAAACCCCTTGGATTAAAGAGATGGTGGGGCTTGGCATAGTTTCGACGCCTGCAAAAGACGGGTTCCCGGCAGAATTCTTGGACAAAGAGAAGGTAATTTTACCACAAGCAAAGGGCAAAACATCTGCCCTCAAAGTCCTGTTGGAAGAAAGAAATAGTGGGCGATGAAGTTCTGGGATTCCTCGGCAATGGTTCCACTGATAGTGGATGAAGAAGAAACTGATTACTGCCTCAAGACCTTATCTGATGATCAAGAAATGCTGATTTGGTGTTTAAGCAAGGTGGAAGTTATCAGTGCCCTGTGTCGGCTGGTTAGAGAAAAATCGCTTTCTGTGGACGAATTCCAGAAGGCAAAGAAACGATTGAATGATCTTATCGAGCGTGCCCATAAGGTAAAAGTAATTCAAAAAGTAAGAGACAGGGCATTGAGGCTGCTGGAGGTTCATCGGCTGCGCGCAGCCGATGCCTGCCAACTTGCCTCTGCTCTGGTAGCCACTCAGGAAGAGCCTCACAGACTGGCGGTGATCTGTTTCGATCAACGATTCATGAGAGCTGCCATCAAAGAAGGGTTCGTTGTGAATCCGGATAGGCCCGCCGTTTTACCGCAACCCACCGAACTGTAAGCGTTTACAGGGTATTGCAGATGTGAGGCGGAGGGTACGCAGACGTACTTCCCGTACTTCAAGTGCCCGACAACAAAGCAGATGCGGTGCCCTGTGAACGCTTACAATAATTCTCATTCGGGCAGCCGCAAATCCTCTACATTTTGTATGCTGTTGGCCTCCATGTAGTCCCTGATACCTGCCAGCACGTTCTCTGCGGTGTCTGGCCGTACGAGTGTCGCCGTGCCGAT
Organism: uncultured Thermodesulfobacteriaceae bacterium; assembly: GCA_964646435.1. Classification (GTDB taxonomy): domain Bacteria; phylum Desulfobacterota; class Dissulfuribacteria; order Dissulfuribacterales; family UBA3076; genus UBA3076. The sequence continues at coordinate 18,320 of CAZYEJ010000036.1, read as the reverse complement.
TTCAACTGCCCTTGCACCGGCCATCAGGAATTCAAGCGCGTCATCCGGGGTGCTGATACCACCGATACCGATTACAGGGATGTCCACAGCTCGGACTACTTGCCAGACCATGCGCAGGGCAATGGGTTTGATTGCCGGACCTGAGAGTCCTCCAAATACGTTTGCCAGGGCCGGACGCCTGGATTTTATATCTATGGCCATACCCAGCAGTGTGTTTATGAGAGAAATGGCATTCGCCCCTGCAGATGCAACTTTTCTGGCAACTTTGGTAATATCAGTCACATTTGGTGTGAGTTTTATTATTACAGGAAGGTCCGTGGCCTTTTTAACCGCACGAGTTACATTTGCCGCAGCTTCAGGGTCTGTGCCGAATGCAATGCCTCCTGCCTTTACATTCGGGCATGAGATGTTTACTTCAATGGCCTTGACGCCATCCGCCCCGTCGAGCTTTTTTGCTATTTCAGAATATTCTTCAACCGAGTCTCCAAGGATATTGACAATCAAAGATGTCTTTGCATTCCTGAGCCGGGGGAGTTTGTCCTTGAGGAAAGATTCTATTCCGACATTTTCAAGCCCTATGGAGTTCAAAAGACCGCACGGGGTCTCCACCAGGCGTGGGGGAGGGTTCCCTGGACGTGGTCTGATGGAAATACCTTTTACTATAATTCCACCTACCTGTTCCAAATCAAGAAGACTGTCTAATTCCGTCCCATAACCACAGGTCCCTGAGGCGAGTAAGACAGGATTTTTGAGTCTGAGAGGACCTATGTTAATTGAGAGATTTGGTGATTTAGTGATTTGGTGATTTAGTGATTTGGTGATCACTGGGTGTACTCCCAATTGACTTGATCTGCGTCAAATACCGGTCCTTCCTTGCATACGTGGAGAAATTCCCTGCTATCTGATTTCGGAACGGCACAGCCCAGGCACAGTCCTATGCCGCAAGCCATAGCAGCCTCCAATGAGACTTGGCAGGGGATATTTCTTTTGCGGGCCATATGATAGACGGCTTTCATCATAGGCCACGGACCGCAGGTATAGATTTGCGCCATGCCTGTGATTTCCTGGAGCGTTTGAGCCAACAGGTCTGTTACCATTCCCCTTTGCCCGAGGCTTCCGTCCTCTGTTGCAATATGAAAATTTCGGGTGAGTCTTGAGAAGTCCTCAATAGTCGGGATTTCCGAAGCATTTCCAGCCCCAATCAAAATGATGAGTTTGCCGGATTGCTTAATTCTTTCTGCCAGAAGGAGCAAAGGTGCAATGCCTAGCCCTCCGCCCACCAGTATGCACTGAGGACGGTTATCAATTAACCTGAAGCCCTGTCCCAGCGGTCCCAGCACCCTGACTATCTCTCCGGGGCGCCGCTTCGAGAGCAGGCGGGTGCCTATGCCGACTTCCTTATAAAGAAAACTTATTTGGCCGTTTGCCCTGGTTTTGTAAATGGACAGGGGGCGGCGAAGCAGAGGGTCCCTGCTATTATTGTAGTTAACCTCAAGCATACAAAATTGCCCAGGGTTGGCTGACTCCAGAATTGCAGGGGCCTTGACCGTAAGCAGGAAAATACCATGGGCAAGTTGTGTCTGTTCTATAATCCTGGCAGGTATGTCGAACCTGGGCATCAGACCTTCCAGATAAGAGAAATGGCTGTTGCGGTAAACAGGATTATGCTTATGGCCCCGTTAAAGGTGAAAAAGGCCATATTCATCCGGGAAAGGTCCTTGGGATTTACTACCAGCCTTTGCATTATCAGGAGTGCAAAGGTAGCCAGCAAGCCACAGTAGTATATCCAGTTAAGATGTGCCAGAAGGCCTACTGAAACAAGGGCGATAAAGGCTACCAGGTGGAATATGCCTGAGATCTGGAAGGCCCTTTTTATTCCCCACCTTGCAGGTATTGAGTGCAGGCCCTGTTTCCGGTCAAAATCATAGTCCAGGCAGCCATATAGCACGTCAAATCCTGCTACCCAGAAAAGAACGCCCGTGCTGAGGATCAGAGGAAGGAATTCTACATTTCCTTTTACTGCAATCCATCCGGCCATAGGGGCCAGGCTCAGGCTCAGGCCCAAAAAGAGGTGGCACAGAGAGGTGAACCTCTTGGTATATGAGTAGCTGAGCACTATAGCCAGGAAAACCGGGGAGAGCAGGAATGCCAGTCGATTCAGTTCATAGGTTGCCAAAAAGTAAATCCCGGAAGCAACTATTACCATGATCCAGGCGTCCCTTGCCTTTACAGTCCCTTTGGGGATGGCCCTCTCTTTTGTGCGTGGATTCTTTGAATCAAAGGGGATATCCGCTATACGGTTAAAAGCCATTGCAGCCGTCCTGGCTCCAATCATAGCAACAAGAATCCACAGGGAAGTCCACAGGTCAGGCAGTCCTTCAGCAGCCAAAAAGGCCCCAAGGTATGCAAAGGGCAGGGCAAGGATGGTGTGCTCGAACTTTATCATTTCAAGCAGCATCCAAACCTTTGAATTTGGTGATTTGGTGATTTGGTGATTTGGTGATTGCATGCGGCTATCCTATTATCAAATGATTATACTGCAAGTCATGAAATATGATTCCGCTCAAAATTCACCTTGCCATCGTTTCAGGTCGTCCACTCTGAAGCCCAGAAATTCCGCCAACCTGCCGGCAAAGAATGATGCCATTTCATCAATATTTCTAGGTTGATAGTAGAAGCTGGGCATTGCAGGATATATTACGGCCCCAGCCTCTTCTGCCAACAGCATATTTTGTAAGTGGATTCGATTCAAGGGGGTTTCTCTGGGAACCAGGATAAGGGGCCTGCGTTCCTTCAGGAAACAGTCAGCCGCCCTGTGGATCAGGTTTTGGCTGAATCCGTGAGCTATGGATGCCATGGTCCCCATTGTACAAGGGATGATTATCATGGCTTTCCACCTGCTTGAACCACTTGCAGGGGCAGCGGCCAGGTTATCCGGGCTGTAAACTGTGTGTGCCGCCCGGATCAGGGCCTGGAAGCCGTCTTCCTTGATCTCAATTCTGGAGACCTGTTCCCCTGTCCTGGATACGATAAGATGGACCTCCCGGCCCAGGTCTTTTAGGATTTCTATTAATTTAAGGCTGTAGATAGACCCGCTGGCCCCGGTGATTGCAAGAAGGATTGGCTCCTGGCCTTTATCCTTCATCATGTCTTCAGTCCCAGCTTTGGCCACAGCTTGTCAACCTTTTTGATGATTTCGCTTTCCATTTTTATTACATCCGGCCACTGTCTTGTGAACCCTTCTTCCGCCCACTTTCTGGTGCAGTCTATACCCATCTTGCTACCATAAAGGGGGAGTGGTGCCGCATGATCAAGGGCATCTACCGGCCCATCCGCGAATACAATATCTCTTCTGGGGTCTATGTTGTTACCCATGCGCCATAGTACCTGGGACAGATCCTGTACGTCCACCTCGTTGTCAAAGATAAGGATTATTTTACAGAACATCATCTGGCCGAGACCCCAGAGGGCATGCATTACTTTGCGGGCATGGCCGGGATAGCGCTTGTCAATGGATATAAAGGCCAGGTTGTGAAATACGCCTTCAAGGGGGAGATTCATGTCCACAATTTCAGGCAGAGTCTTTTTTATCATAGGAAGAAAGAGGCGTTCAGTGGCCTTTGCCATGTAGCAGTCTTCCTGTGGAGGTTGTCCGACAATGGTGGCCGGATAGATGGCGTCTTTTCTGAGGGTCATGCAGGTTACATGAAAGACCGGGTATTGGTCAGCCAGGGAGTAATATCCGGTATGGTCGCCAAAAGGACCCTCGATTCGCCGTTCTTTAGGCTCGACATATCCTTCAAGAACTATCTGAGATGAGGCCGGGACCTCCAGGTCCACAGTCAGGCATTTTACAAGCTCGACCGGTTCTTCTCTTAAAAATCCTGCAAAAATGCATTCGTCTATGTCGTCGGGAAGCGGGGCGGTTGCCGCATAGGTCATAGCCGGGTCGGGTCCTATGGCGACGGCAATTTCCAGGCGTTGTCCCATACGCTCGGCAACCCTGTAATGGTGGGCCCCGCCCTTGTGGGTATGCCAGTGCATGCCGGTTGTATTTTTATCAAAGACCTGCATGCGGTACATGCCGACATTTCTGATTCCGGTCTCCGGATGGCGGGTAAAGACCAGGGGCAATGTTATGAAAGGACCTCCGTCCTCGGGCCAGCAATGAAGCACCGGAAGGCGGGTCAGATCGACGTCCTCACCTTTGTAGACTATTTTTTGACAGGCGGCCTTTGGGACAGTCCTTGGAAAGGCGTTTTTTAAGCGTTTGAGCTTGGGTAATATTTTCAATTTTTTTAATAGGGTGTCAGGGGTCTCTGATTCGATAAAATTCAGGATTTCATCGCCAAGGGAGTCGAGGTTGGGCACTTCCAGGGCCATGGACATCCGCCTGTAGGACCCAAAGGTATTCATAAGCACAGGCATATCGAATCCCTGGATATTTTCAAAGAGGAGGGCCGGTCCAAACAATTTGCAGACCCTGTCAGTGATCTCTGTTATCTCAAGGAAGGGACTGACAGGCTCTTTGATCCTGACAAGTTCTCCATGTTTCTCAAGTTTCTTGATAAAATCCTGAAGATCGCAATATGCCATGGCTTCTACCTGCCTTTCATTTTCTGTAACCAATCTTATCATACCCTTCTTGACGCTAACAGGCACGTATGTTAATAATTTCCGCCTGCGGGGCTGTAGCTCAGATGGGAGAGCGCTTGAATGGCATTCAAGAGGCCGGCGGTTCGATCCCGCCCAGCTCCACCAATTTAAAAAATTACTATAACCGTTCACGGTTGAAAGGTGAACCTCTGAACCTCTGAACGCTCACAGATTACTATAGGGAGGGCCTTTCCGGGTTTTTCTTAATAAGTAAGGGTCCCTGCTAATGAGAAATTGGCCTTCTTCTGCGGCAGGGGCCTTATTGTTTATAGCCATGGAACTGCGGGAAAATGTCTGACCCTAAACACAAGAATAAAGACCTGGGCCGAGATCAAAAGGTTCGTGAAGATGAACTGATACTCAAGGTCACAAAGGAGATAGTAGTAAAATTTATAGAAATGGGAAGGGTCACACCTACCTCCTTTGACGAGGTTTTTGAGCTTGTATATCGGACAGTCGCATCTGCCAAATCAAGGCATAGCAGGTAACCAAAAAAATCTTTTCCAAATTTCTCAATGTAGCAAAATATAACACGGATTTTTCAGCAGGAAAATCCAGAAACTCGCCTCCTTTCTTCATTGGTAATTAGTGTCTGAACGAAAAGGCCATTCAGACACAATTTTGAATTCTAAATTCTAAATTTTGAATTAAAAAAGGAAACAACCTTAAAGAGAGTATCCACTTCATTGTTCTTGGGTATATTGTAGGTTGGGTTAAGCCGTCGGTCTGCAACTAATTTTGTTGGGTTCGCTAATTTTGCGGTGATTTCAGTATGTTGAGGTTCTATTAAGTCAGGCGAACCCAACAAAAGTGATGACTATAACCGCTTAACCCAACCTACAATTTGTCGTTTAGGGTAGCGAAGTGGATAGCCCCTTAACCTTAATATATTAACTGTCCCTGACCTAAATTGAGAAAACAAAATTTAGGGTTTCCGTTCAGGCACTAATTAAGAATCGATGCTGGCAATTGGTACAAATGTCAAGGAATTTAAGCAAGTACGATCCAGTAATAGCGCCCAAGTTTACTGAGTGAGGGTTCATTTTTTGTCTTGACAGCCGGGTTCTCTTGTGATAGTTCAATTCACCAAAGTCAGTGATGTTAAACACGGACAAGGGCTAAAAACAGTAGCTTGACTTTGAATGTGGAAAAGAATATACACTGACACCAATAATACTTGAATGATAAGTTTTTCTAATAATGGTGCTGAAACTGAAGTGTGATTCAGCATTTTTGCACCATTAACGGTATGGGATTTACTTTGAGAGGAGGGCTATTGACATGATGAGCGGTTTTGAGACCATTGTCATGTATTTTGGCATGTCGGTGCTGGTGGTGATCATCATGCTTGGCGGAGCCTACATCCTTGGGCCTTCTCGTCCCAGCGCCAGTAAGCAAAGTACTTATGAATGTGGTATGCCACTCCTGCATCTTGCCCATACTCGTCGTTATGCCATTAAGTATTTCCTTGTTGCTATACTCTTTTTGGTATTCGATCTGGAAACGGTCTTGATTTTTCCCTTAGCTGTCAGATATCATGAATTGGCTGCAGTTGGTTGGGGTGCTTTTTTTGAAATATTTATCTTTGTGGCGATTTTATTGGCGGGTCTTATTTATGCCATAAAAAAAGGCGCCATAGAGTGGGATTAAGGAGAGAGTACGTATGGGGAAAATACAGGCATACAATGGTGGTGGATGGATAGCCACCAAGCTGGAATGGCTGATTAACTGGGGGCGGAAAAGATCACCGTGGCCTCTCCCTTTTGGTACTGCTTGTTGCGGTATAGAGATGATGTGTGCTCTGGCCGCAGGTTACGATATGGCAAGATTCGGGGCTGAACGGCCCAGTTTCTCTCCGCGTCAGGCAGACGTGCTGATACAGGCAGGTACCATAAATCTGAAGTTGGCCCCTGTTTTTAAGAAGATATATGACCAGATGGCTGAGCCAAAATGTGTTATTTCCATGGGTGCCTGTGCCAGTAGTGGAGGAGTTTTTAGGACATATGCCACGCTCCAGGGTATAGATAAGCTTGTGCCTGTGGATATTTATATTCCAGGCTGTCCTCCCAGGCCTGAGGCCCTGTTGCAGGCCTTGTTGATGTTTATTGAAAAGACTGAGAAGAGTCAGCCTATTACACATAAGAAGTACTCTGATTTATTGGTGGGTACCTAACCATGGATCTCAAGAAGAGAGTGGAACAGTGTCTCGGGCCTGAAAATTTTGTTGTGGCCATGACTGAATGTCAAGGCGACCTCAGTGTAGAGGTTCCAAAGAGGAATATTCTTGATGTAATGCACCTCCTGCGGGATACACCCGATCTCGGTTTTAATTTTCTGAGTGACGTGTTTGGGGTGGATAACCTTGACCTGAATAAGCCCAAGAAAAAGCCTAAAAAGAAAGAAGAAGGTGAGGGTGCTGAGGTAGAAGAAGAATCAAAAGAGAAAGGGCCTCTCCCGCCACGTTTTGAAGTAGTTTATCTGCTGCTTTGTCTTGAACGAAATGAGCGTCTGCAGGTGAAGGTGCGTGTGGAGGAGAGTGATATGGAGGTGGACAGCCTGTATCTCATATGGAAGGCCTCGGATTGGCCTGAACGGGAGGCATTTGACATGTATGGCATACGCTTTAAGGGCCATCCCAATCTCAAGAGACTCCTGATGTGGGATGAGTTTTCTGCATATCCTCTTCGCAAGGACTATCCTCTGGAAGGCCAGGGCGAAGAACGCCACCTGATATACGACGATTAGGAGATATGAAGGTGAATCAGAATCCCACTTCTCAGACTAGTTACGAGTCAGATAACTATGTAACTATAAATATTGGTCCTTCTCATCCGTCCATGCATGGTACCCTCCGTATAGTCGCTGTGACGGATGGAGAGACTATAGTTAAGGCCGAACCGGATATAGGTTATCTACATCGGGGCGTGGAGAAGCTGGGCGAAAATCTTACATACCATCAATTTATTCCTATTACTGACAGGCTCAACTACTGTTCTGCCATTCCCAACAATGTGTCGTATGAGATGGCCGTGGAGAAATTGATGGGTGTTGAGGTCCCTGAGAAGGCCCAGCTTATCCGGGTCATCATGATGGAACTTGCCAGGATTGCAGATCACCAGGTCTGTATAGGTATCCTTGGCGTAGACCTTGGGGCCTTTACGCCATTCTTCTATCTTATCATACAGCGTGAAGAAATCTACGAGATATTCGAGTGGTTTAACGGTGCAAGGCTGACTAACACCTTTGGCCGTATCGGCGGAGTGGATGCCGATTTGCCTGATGACTTTGAGCAGAGGTGGGAGGAGCTCAAGCCCAATGTACGAAAGGCCAATGATGAGACTGAAAAGCTCCTTACTCACAACCGTATCTGGATGGACCGTACCATAGGCGTCAGTACCTTTTCTCCAGAAGACGCCCTGAACTGGGGCTTTACGGGTCCGTGCCTGAGAGCATGTGGGGTCAAGAGGGACTTGAGAATAGATGAACCCTACTGCATGTATGACAAATTTAAGTTTGAAGTGCCGGTCGGGAAAAATGGAGACGTATTTGATCGTTACATTGTGCGTATGATCGAGATGGAGGAGTCCATCAAAATTATTGACCAGGCATACAAACTTTACAAGGAGATGCCGGCCGATGCCCCTCTGATGGCAAGGGTGCCCAAGGTCATCAAACCCCCGGCAGGCGAAGTGTATAGTGCTCTTGAGTCTCCCAACGGGGAGTTGGGTTTTTTTGTAAAGAGTGATGGTTCAGCTAAGCCTTATCGAATCAGGATAAGACCCCCATGTTACATGATGTTTCAGGCCCTTCCTGAGTTGGTCGAGGGGGAAATGGTAGCCGATTTGATAGCCTGTATCAGTAGTCTTAACGTTATTGCTGGCGAATTGGACAGGTAAGGAGGCTGATGCCCATGGATGACTGGCTAATCGCAATTATTAAGGTCGTTTGTATCTGGGTATGGGTTTTGCTCATAGCCGTGGTCATGACCTGGGTGGAAAGGCGAGGTGCAGCTTTGATACAGGATAGGCCGGGTCCGAACCGCGCCGGTCCTTTTGGACTGTTCCAGCCCTTAGCAGATGGAATCAAGCTCTTTACCAAGGAAGAGATAATACCTACAAAGGCTCGAAAGATTCTCTATATCCTGGGTCCTTTGCTTTTTTCTGTTCCGGCCTTTTCAACATATGCTGTCGTGCCCTTTGGAGACAAGATCATTCTTGGAGGCAAGGAGATAATACTCCAGGTTTCTGATGTAAATATAGGGTTTCTTTTCATATTAGCCCTTGGGTCCATGGCAGTGTATGGCGTAATACTGGGCGGTTGGGGCTCCAGCAATAAATATTCGATACTTGGGGGTCTGAGATCTACTGCCCAGATGGTTTCATACGAAGTGCCTCTGGGGTTGGCTCTGCTGGCTATTGTGTTTGTGTATGGCACCTTCAGCCTGAGAGATATATCTCTTGCCCAACAGGGGACTTTTTTGGGATTTCTCCCAAACTGGGGGATATTCAAACAGCCCTTGGGATTTATTCTGTTCATTGTGGCTGCTTATGCAGAGGCCAATCGTGTGCCGTTTGACTTGCCTGAGGCGGAAAGCGAAATTGTTTCGGGCTATCACACAGAATACGGTTCAATGCGATTGGGGCTTTATCTCTTCGGGGAATATGTAAACCTGGTAACGCTATCCGGTGTTACTGTGGCCCTGTATTTTGGCTCCTGGCATATGCCATATATTGACTTAGGCGCATATCTCGGACCCATATCATGGGGAATAGTATCTTTCTGTATATTTTTCCTAAAGGTATCATTTTTCCTGTGGATGTTTGTGTGGGTCAGGTGGACCTTGCCTCGGTTCAGGTATGATCAGGTTATGGGTCTTGGGTGGAAGGGGCTGATTCCTCTTGGCCTGTTTAATATCTTTATTACTGCGCTGTTTATTCAGCTTACGGTCTAGTCGGAGCACATTATGGCCAAACCGGTTGTCAAAAAGGAATATACCTTGCTTGAACGGATCTATCTGTGGGAGATCCTGAAGGGTATGAAGCTCACATGGGGACATTTCTGGTTTAATTTTAAGGCTTGCTGGAGGCCCGGGCCCCATACGATTCCAACATGCTGGCAGTACCCGGAAGATCGCACCAGAGAAATATCTCCTGTCTTTCGCGGTGAACATATGTTGCAGCGGGACGATAAGGGCAGAGAAAAGTGTATTGCGTGTGGCATGTGCGCAAAGGTCTGCCCGGCAAAGTGTATTACGATTACGAAGGGCAAGCGAAAGGAAGGCGAAGAAAATAAGTATGCTGCAAAGACATATCCTGCATCCTTTGAAATAGACCTTCTTCGGTGCATCTTCTGTGGTTTCTGCCAGGAGATATGTCCTAAGGAAGCTATTGTTCTGGGACAGAATTTTGAGTTGGCCAGGTATACCAAAGAAGAGTGTATACTTGATAAACATAAGTTGCTTTTAAATTATCAAAAGGCCAAGGAAGAGGGCAAGCTCAGGCCGCCAAGGAAGCGTGTTCCGGTTGTTCCTGCGCCACCTAAGCCAGAGAAGGATGAGAAGGCCGAGGGTGCTGAGGCAAAAAAAAGCAAGGTTGCTGCCGCTGGCAAAGCCAAGAAAAAGCCGGTCGCCAAGAAAAAGGTTGCCGAGAAGCCTTAGAGCGCTGAGAAGGAAGAATAAATAAGGTGTTGAGAATAACTGTTAGAGGAATTGGGTGATTGATATGGATCTATATTTCTGGGTATTTGCCAGCATGTCAGTTCTGGCCGGGCTATTTACCATAGCCGCAAAGGATGCATTGCCCAGTGCCATGGGACTGCTCACGGTATTTATTGCTCTTGCCAGCCTGTATCTCCATTTGCATGCCCCGTTGATCGCTATTTTCCAGGTGGCCATTTATGCCGGGGCCATCCTGGTCCTGATAGTGTTTGTTATCATGCTTCTCATGGCTCCGGGTGAAAGGTTGTCGGCTATACAGGCCAATGTCTCATACAGGAGTTCTGGTGCCATACTTGGATTATGTTTAATTGGTCTCGTAGCAGTCGGGACAAAGGGCGTGTCTGACATAGTGTCTATGAAGGGAGTCCCCGAAGGATTCGGAAATCCATCGATGTTTGGTGATTTGTTTTTCCGGAACTTTTTGCTTCATTTTGAAGTTGTATCCGTGCTCCTGCTTGTAGCACTGATTGGCGGGATCTATCTATGCAAGAAAAAATTTTAAGAGAGAGGGCTGAATGGCAACGCTCACACACTATATAGTCTTGTCATCAATACTCTTTGGCTTAGGAGCCATTGGTTTTTGTACCAGGAGAAATGCCTTGATTCTGTTTATGTCTATTGAGCTTATGCTTAATGCAGCAAATTTGCTGCTGCTGGCCTTTTCCAATTTTATGGCCGATATGGCAGGACAGGTTATGGTCCTTTTCATTTTTGCGGTGGCTGCGGCTGAGGTTGCTGTCGGCCTTGCGATACTAATAGTCCTCTTTCGGCATGTTCAGGAAGTGGACATAAGTAAGTTTAATGTCTTGAAATGGTGAAAAAACTGTATACAGGCATAGTTGTTTTTTGCTGTGTAATTAGGCCGTTTATCTAGGGAGTTGTTCATGGAAGGTTATCTGTTTCTTATACCACTTATACCTTTTATAGGATTTCTGATTAATGGCCTGTTGGGGCAAAAAATCGGGAGATCTGCTGTTTACTGCATTGGCTGTTCCAGTATAGGTCTGGCCTTTCTATTTTCCGTTTTGGCCGTGTACCAATTGGCATGCAGCCCGGCTGAAGACAGGTTGTTCGTTCAGTCCCTGTGGAGTTGGATAACCGTGGGCAATCTTAATATAGATGTTTCCTTGATGATGGATCCGCTTTCCGCTGTGATGATCCTGGTGGTTACCGGTGTGAGTTTTGTTATTCACATATATAGTATAGGTTACATGGCACATGATGAGTCATATTGGAGGTTCTTCTCCTACCTGAATATGTTCGTCTTTTTCATGATAATGCTGGTCCTAGGTTCCAACTATTTAGTGATGTTTGTCGGCTGGGAGGGCGTAGGTCTTGCTTCCTATCTGTTGATCGGTTTCTGGTACAAAGAGAACGTAAATGCAGATGCGGGCAAGAAGGCCTTTATTGTAAACCGGATTGGGGACTTTGGCTTTCTCCTTGGTATGTTTCTGATATTCATTACTTTTGGCTCCCTGTCTTATTTTGATGTATTCCCGAAGGCGGTTCACATGTATGAGCATGGCTTGCTGGCCATGAATTCACCGGTAATGGTAGCCATATGCCTCTTGCTTTTCCTGGGAGCAACCGGAAAATCGGCACAGATTCCTTTGTTTGTCTGGCTCCCGGATGCAATGGCTGGTCCGACTCCTGTTTCAGCACTTATCCATGCTGCCACAATGGTGACTGCTGGTGTCTATATGGTGGCAAGGACCAATATCCTTTTCACGCTTGCACCTACTGCGTTACTGGTTATGGTGCTGATGTCCGCGGCCACTGCCTTTATAGCGGCAACGATTGGTATCCTACAGAATGATATCAAGAGGGTTCTTGCATACTCTACTGTGAGTCAGTTGGGATATATGTTTATAGGTGTGAGTGTGGCTGCATATGGGGCAGGGATATTTCATCTGATGACCCACGCCTTTTTCAAGGCCTGTTTGTTCCTTTGCTCCGGCACGGTAATTCATGCTATGAGTGGAGATCAGGATATGAGGAGTATGGGCGGCCTTTGGAAGAAGATACCCATCACATATGTCACTATGCTCTTTGCAACCATAGCGATTTCAGGTATTCCTCCTTTTGCGGGTTTCTTCAGTAAGGACGAGATTTTGTGGAAGGCATTCACGTTTCCCTATTATCCTGTTGTAGGTAAAATAGTCTGGTTTATCGGCGTTCTTGCCGCTGGTATAACGGCCTTTTATATGTTCAGGCTTATTTTCATGACCTTCCATGGTAAGTTCCGCGGTACTGAAGAACAGGCCCGTCATGTGCATGAATCGCCATTCACAATGACAGGTCCTCTTATGGTCCTTGCTTTTGGTGCACTATGTGGGGGCTGGTTAGGCATACCGCATCTGATAGGTAACTACTTTGGCCATATCCCGAATATTCTTGAGAATTTTTTTGAACCGGTATTCGCTAACTCACATGAAATAATTGGTGCCTACGCTGGTGTGCAACATCATTCCACTGTTCTAGAGTGGGTCCTTATGGCCGGTTCGGTAGCTGTTGCCATTGGCGGTATTTCCTTGGCTTATTATATTTATATACGTCGTGTTGATGTACTTCCGAAAAGGCTTGCCGAGACCTACTCCATATATCACAAGCTTGTCTATAACAAATACTTTGTTGATGAAATATACTACTACGTGGTTGTCCTCCCGTTCTATTATCTTTCAATGTTTTTCTGGAAGGTGGTGGATGCGTTCTGTATTGATGGCGTGGGAGTGAATGGACAGGCATGGTTGGTACAAAGGGGATCAGGTGCGTTAAGGTTGGTCCAGAATGGTTATGTGCAGACCTACGGGGTATTTATGCTCCTTGGACTCGTTGTAATGCTCTGGTTTTTTATTGTGTAAAATCGGCTGAATTTTAATTTAGGGAACAGGGCCTGGAAAGAAAAGTTATGGAGTGTAACAAAACAAAAGGATCGAAGGGTAGATTATGAATGCTCCCATATTAACCTATGTAACCTTCTTACCTCTGTTGGGAGTGCTGGCTATTCTCTTTATCCCACAGCGGAGTGAATCAGGGAAGAAAGCAATTCGCTGGGTATCAATGATAATATCCACATTGGTGTTTTTTGTATCGCTGAGATTGTACTTTGATTTCGATCCGGACGTGGCAGGGTTCCAATTTATAGAGAAATATACATGGATCCCCAGCTATGGCATTACCTATTTTATGGGTTTGGATGGTCTTGCATTCTGGCTTGTACTTTTAACCACCTTTCTTACTCCGCTTACGATTCTCTCCACCTGGTCGGCCATTACCAAAAAGGTGAAGGAATTCCAGATAATGATGCTGGTCCTTGAGACAGCAATGCTCGGGACCTTTGTATCTCTGGACCTCTTTCTGTTCTATGTGTTCTGGGAAATTATGCTCATTCCCATGTGGCTAATCATAGGTGTGTGGGGCGGAGAACGAAGAATCTATGCCGCAATCAAATTTTTCCTGTTTACCGCAGTTGGATCTCTTCTTATGTTGGTGTGTATTATCGGTCTTGCCTATTTCCATAATCAACAGACTGGTGAGCTGACCTTCAATTTGCTCTCTCTTTACAACACAGATCTGCCAAGGATGTATGAAATACTATTCTTTGGTGCATTTGCCCTGGCATTTGCAATCAAGGTTCCGATGTTTCCATTTCATACATGGTTACCGGATGCCCACGTTGAGGCACCGACTGCCGGGTCAGTGATCCTGGCAGGCATTCTCCTGAAGATGGGTACGTACGGGTTTTTCAGGTTTGCAATGCCCCTCTTTCCTGATGGGTCGGCTTTCTTTACCCCGCTTATTATCGTTCTCTCAATTATAGGCATTATTTACGGGGCAATGGTGGCCATGGTTCAGCCGGATATCAAGAAACTGGTTGCGTATTCTTCCGTATCCCACCTTGGTTACTGTATGCTTGGGCTTTATGTTTTGAACCGTCACGGTGTGGAGGGGGCGATCCTCCAGATGGTCAACCACGGCATTTCAACGGGTGCCTTGTTCCTCTTGGTAGGTGTAGTCTATGAGAGACGCCATACCCGTTTGATTGCGGAATATGGAGGGATTTGCAGGCAGATGCCTGTTTATGCCTCTATCTTTTTCCTTATAACTTTGTCAAGCATAGGTTTTCCTACTACTAACGGATTTATTGGTGAATTTCTTATTCTGTTAGGGGTCTTTGAAGTAAACAAGGTTGCTGCTGTATTGGCAGCTACTGGTGTGGTTCTTGGGGCAGTTTATATGTTCTGGATGTATCAGAGGGTTTTTTACGGTAGGGTTTCAAATCCTAAGAACGAAAAACTTAAAGACTTGAACTTCAGGGAATTGGCATATCTTCTCCCTCTGGTTGTAATGGTATTCTGGATAGGCCTGTATCCCAATTTTTTTCTGAACAAGATGCATAAGTCAGCGGACCATTTTATCAGTCAGGTCAAGATTTCTGCACCTGTGCCGGTTGCGGTTGTAGAGCATCATACCTCTGTTGACAAGGCGCCTTTATATGTGAATGTGGCTAAGGAGTGATGAATATGAGCGATCTTGGATTTTCCTTTAGCCTGAGTCAGCTATGGCAGGTAACCGGGGGACAGATAATCCTCATTATTGCCGGTCTGGTGCTTATTTTTGTTGATCTTTGGCTATCAAGGGATGAAAAGCAAGACCACGTAACGACAATGGGTTGGCTCACTGCTCTGAGCTTTTTAGTTGCGTTGAAGTATATGATTGGCACGGAGTGTACACTCAACGAAATAGTCCTGATGGATGTGTTTTCTATAGACAAGTTTTCCATATTCGTGTCGGCAGTAATCTTGATGGCAGGCATATTTGCGAGCCTAATGAGTATAGGCTATTTGCGGAACAATCAACTAGTTAGATCAGAATATTTCATTCTTCTCTTGTTTGCCGTTTATGGCGCTATAGCCATGGTCCAGTCAGTTGATCTGCTCATGATGTTTATCACTCTTGAGGTGATGTCCATGGCGGTTTATGTCCTGGCTGCATTCCTGAAGAACGATAGGAAGTCACAGGAGGGGGCACTAAAGTATTTTCTCCTTGGGAGTTTTGGGTCTGCATTTTTCCTCTTCGGGGTTGCACTGGTCTATGGAATGACCGGTACTGTCAATATCACAAAGGTCGCTCAGGTGCTGTCCGCCGGTTCCTTCCTTGAGCACCCCGGGGTCCTTGTTGCTATGGCTATGCTGATGTCAGGGCTGTTTTTCAAAATGGCCCTTGTACCGTTCCATATGTGGACACCTGATGTCTATGAGGGTAGTCCTACGATTATAACCGGTTTTATGGCGACAGCGGTGAAGGCAGGGGCCTTTGGGATATTTATCAAGCTCTTGAGTGTTGGTTTTACTCCGATTCTTGCGCACAGCGGGCTACCTGAGTTCCAATCCACGGTCAACTTGGCAGCCCTGACAGTTTATTGGAAACCGGTGCTGTGGTGGCTGGCCCTCCTTACCATGTTTGTCGGCAACCTAGTTGCAGTATCCCAACATAATGTAAAGCGTATGCTGGCCTATTCCTCCATTGCCCATGCGGGGTATATGGTCTTAGGAATCCTTGCAGCCAATGATGAAGGTCGCATGGCTGTACTATTTTATCTCTTCGCATATACGCTCATGAATATGGGGGCCTTTGGTGTGCTCTATCTGTTGGATGGTCAGGAAGGAAATGCCCAGACCCTGGACGATTACAAAGGGTTGGGGTTCAAGTACCCTGCTCTCAGTTTCCTGATGTCTTTATTCCTGATTTCTATGGCAGGGCTTCCTCCCACTGTGGGTTTTGTCGGTAAGTTCTACTTGTTCGCAGCGGCCATAAAAGAAGGATATTTGCTGCTTGCCGCCCTGGGTATAATGACATGTGCTATTTCGGTCTATTACTACCTGCGGGTGATATGGATGTTTTATATGGTGGAGCCATCCAGGGAGGTCGTGGCCGGCAGAATTAGCGTTACTTCAATGGTCGCATTGATTGCTGCTGCCCTGGGGGTCGTGTATTTTGGAATGTTACCAGAAGGGCTGGTACAAGTGGCGAATGTTGCCCAGCAAAGCCTTGCTATGATCTTCTAGCAACAGTCACAGCGAGCGGGTGGCGAAATGCCCCGTCATGAACGTTTAGGTTCAATTCCTAATCAACGTTTTCGACTTGACGCCGGTTTTGGGATACATATTAAACCAAGATGATAGTTCCAAACGTGCTGGCAATTGCGCAATTATATCGAGATACCACCCCCATTGTGTTACCGGTATGTTCTCATCACGCCGCCAACTGGCTAAATCAGCTATGATTTGGATAGATTTGTAGAATTGCTTGGCTCGTTGTAAAAGCTGTCTATCCGTCTTTAGCACACGCTCTCGCTCCTCATCTGACAAGTGTAACTCATTTTGAGCAATTTCACTGCGTGTCATTAGCATGTCCAAATGCTCCATGCCACTCACATCGGCAAATTGCACATCCGTTTCGTAAGCTGTGATTGGCTCTCTATAGCTCATTATTTACCTCATTCAATGATCCAATCCATTCGAACCCGGGCTTGCTCAAATACCGTGCCGGTCGTTTAAGCACAACAAACAACTTATCACTTCCGCTGTATGCGGATTACGTTTTCTTAGCTTATTCCGTGTCTATGAAAGTTCATTATTGACTATGGTAATGACTATGGTTATAATAGGCAATAAAAGTGGAAGGGGCTATCCGGTTCGCTTCCCCTGCTTTTAATGAAAAAACAGGCTACCAACGTAAGGCGGGACAGCCTGTAAATTCAATCAGTTAGCAAACTCCTTAGATTTTGCTTGATTGTGAAATTACCATAGAGCCAAAATGGCGGAAAGTGTCCCATAAGTGCTAACTTAAGAGATATGGATTCCGGCTTTCGCCGGAATGACGCTGCGACTGAGTTAGCAATGATGGGAAAGTGTTCCGCTTTAAGTTGGTAGCCGAAAAAACAGAAGCACAAGGAGAGCAAAGTGGATACCCCAGCAAAATGAATACATCTGAGGAGTGTAACATGCAAACA
Source organism: uncultured Thermodesulfobacteriaceae bacterium (assembly GCA_964646435.1). Taxonomy (GTDB): domain Bacteria; phylum Desulfobacterota; class Dissulfuribacteria; order Dissulfuribacterales; family UBA3076; genus UBA3076. The sequence goes on along the minus strand of CAZYEJ010000036.1, from coordinate 933 downwards.
ATTAAAGCATCAGAATTCAAAGCAAAATGTCTGCACTTAATGGATGAGGTAAACCGGACAGGGGAAGAAATTGCGATCACAAAAAACGGGAAACCTGTTTCTATCTTGAAGGCGTATCGCATAGTGCCGAAAACACTTTTTGGCCTGCATAAAGGAAAGATACAGAGCAAAGATGATCTGATCGCCCCCTTGGATATTGAATGGGATGCCATTTAATGCTGGTACTTGATACACACGTTCTCGTATGGTTGGATGAAGGAAATCCACGATTAGGAACAAATGCATTACAAACAATTAACAGGGCGCTGGCATCCGGTCAACTTGGTGTGCCCTCTATCAGTTTTTGGGAAATTGCTATGCTGGTCAGAAAAAAACGACTGGATATCCAGATAGAGCTTGATGTCTGGCGTATTGAACTGCTGCAAAACGGTTTGCTGGAAATTCCACTACAGGGCTCAACCGCTCTCCGTGCCGGTCAGTTGCAGGCTTTTCACGGCGATCCTGCAGATCGCATAATCGTTGCTACTGCGCTCGAAAACTCCGCAATCCTTGTAACTGCTGACAAAAAAATTCTTGATTGGGACAAACTCCACCAAAAAATTGACGCCTCTCTCTGAGGGGTTGCTCAAGTGTCAAGATGATCTTCATCCCCGCCTGCCTGAGTTCGCGATGACGGGCAGGCGTCCGGGACCTTCTATCAATCCAAAGGAACTTCGAGTGGGCAGTTGTAGCGTTTTTATCTTACAGTCAGGCCGCATATAGTGTATCAACTGGTACAGGATTATGGAATCACCTTGGCAGAAGTAGCCCTATAGATCGGAGTTTCTATGTCTGCTATCTCCAAGGCAATTACAAGGAGAACGAAAGGGTAAGTCAAGCTAGTACAATGTAAAACTTAAGCCTTCGCATTCTGTTCAGTATTTGCTATAGTCG
>CAZYEJ010000035.1:0-22030 GCA_964646435.1 uncultured Thermodesulfobacteriaceae bacterium | reverse complement strand
ATCATCATATCGCTGTATACCGTGAAAAGAACTCTGGAAATCCGGTTATTTGATAAATTGGAACGGACTTCCCATAAGTCCGTATCTATTTTTCTCACAAGTGGCATGCCAATAGGCCATCCGAATTCAACCGTCCGGATATCATCACCGATATTTTTTCTGTTTGCGGCGGTCAATTTTTTCAACCATTCTTTGACCGGTATACTCCCTGTGTCTGACATATAAAACTGAACATCGACAATTTTTCTTTTTGCATCCATACGTTGTATGCGTACCTATTATGGGACGCTTTGTCAAGAAAAAGGTGGCCTTTGCGGAAAGGATGATGGCGAGATCGTGATCTGGGGGACGCTGTTTCTGAATGAACTTAAATTGCAGGACGTTGGTGTTACTTTATAAACCGCCAAGTTGCACGGGAAACCTCCTTTTTCGTAAATGGTTATTATAGCGACCATAATTATGTGTGTCGATAGTGAGCTAGAGGACGCTGTTTCGGAATGGAAGAACGTAATTGACTAGATTGAATAACTACCTTTTGTTATTTTTTGACACGGATTACATCCCAGAGAAATAGGCTACGTATTTCACAGGGCAAGCAGATTACACGGATTAGGGAAAAAGAGACAAGAGGGCAAGGAGGCCGGAAATAAGGGGACGGATAGATGCTTGTCCTCATCAAACCCCTGATTTCTTGCTGTCTGTGGATAACCTCTGGAAGCCTCACGTCCCAGTATGATCTTCCGATAATGGGGGACATTCGTGCAGAATGTGCATAGCGTGCCTACAGCAGAACACCTGAACATTCACAACCAGTTTTTTCCAGGGTTTGATATAATCCTTTACCTTGGATCTTTTCCCAGCGGAGAAACATCCTTTACGACAACACCGACCGGGATGAATTTGTTTGTTGCCTATCCCATCTTTGTCCCTTCTTTCTGATAGCGGCACCCGCACTATTTTCCTTGAGGCTTTTGAGGATGTCATTTTGATATGCGTAGGATCACCCATTTCCAGCCGACGTAGAGTTCTCCACTAAAACCGGTCAGCGTTCATTCAAAGATTTTGCGATTGAGGATCTATTAAAAATATGGTGAGGATGGGCTTGGCGAGCGGGCAGGCAGAACTCACGAATCAACGGTTTAGATTTTCGGTGAACCCTAACCCTCTGAACCCGTGAACGGTTACGAATGATGATAAGGAGAATTGGTTTACCACAATATTTTCACCCTGTATTTCATTATAAACTTGTCTTTCGTAAGAATGGTTACATTCTCTACTCTGGCCTGTGCGACCAAAATCCTGTCAAAAGGATCTTTGTGAAACTCCTCAAGCTTCGCTATTTCCAGAGTATGGGGAACCGTAATTCCCAGCGGCATAAAATCATTGATATCTACACTCTTGATTATAAAATTTTCTATACTTCCAGTTTTTTTTATTTCCTTTATTTTCCCAAGGCTGGATTTTATCACAATTTCCCACACTGAAGCGGCGCTGAGATAAACAAAATTGTTCTGATCCAAAATTACATCTTTAACCTCGGTGGATAATTTTTCAGGGGCAACCATGGCCCATAAAAAGGTATGTGTGTCAAACAAGTACTTCATCTGTAAAATTCTTCAACAATCTCATCCGGCAAAGGCTCTTCTATATCATCAGAAACGTAGATCCTTCCTTTGAACAATCCAAGGATCCTTTTGCGCCCCTTCTTTTTTAAAGGAACCAGCTTTGCCACAGGCTCCCCTTTTTTTGCAATAATGATTTCTTCTCCCAGAAGAACCCTTTTTAAAAGCCTCGAAAGATCTTTCTTGGCCTCATAGACGTTTATTTGTGCTAACATTTCTATAATCCCCACATAGTATTTACATTTATCATATCAGTTGATCAAGTAATTGGTCAACTGAAATCACGTCAAATCCGTGGCACTTTGTCACTTTTTTTGTAGGGAACATTGCCAATTTATACAAGAAAGCTTCATTTCCCTCATACAAAGACAATCCAGGCTCTATGCACAGGGTATCCTCCATCATGTTATGGCACCGCTTCTTGACATGTTTAACAAATATGTTAACTTTGTTCATGGGATGGCAGATTACCTATTATAGCGAAAATATTCGTAAAATTATTGACAGTTGGCCGGTTGGGATTAGAGCTTTTTGTGCGAGATTGACTGAACGTATAAAACTATACGGGCTAAATCTGGGGATGCCATTTACCCGCTCAATGGGCCACGGATTATTTGAAATTCGAGCAAAGAGTAACGAAGGTATTGGACGTGCTTTTTTCTGCACAGTCGTGGGGAATAAGATTATTCTTCTGCATGCATTTATCAAAAAAACCAAAAAGACCCCGCAAAAGGAGTTGAAAATTGCACGTCAAAGATTAAAGGAGGTTCGCCATGAAAACCCATGATGAAATGATAAATGAATGGATGCGAGATCCTGCATTTAAGAAAGAATACGATGCGTTAGAATCTGAATTTGTTCTATTTGACGAACTGATAAAGGCCCGAAGCAACGCCGGACTGACTCAAGCAGAAGTGGCTGAGCGCATGGGAACAAAAACCCCTGCTATTGCACGACTGGAATCTGGAGGGGGCAGCAAAAAGCATTCTCCATCAATTGCAACACTCCTCAAATATGCTGATGCTGTTGGTTGTGGCTTGGAAATCAAATTGATACCACGCCAATCAGGGAGATCTGGGGGACGTATTGCCAGCGACAAGCTCATCCACCGCCAACTATTCAGTGCCTGAACGAAAATCCCCTATTTTGAGGTTTGGGTCGAAAAGGGGGACGTTCGTGCAGAATGTGCATGACGCGCCTACAGCAAAGCACCTGAATATTCACAACCAGTTTTTGTCCCCGGTTTGATATAATTCCTTACCTTGGGACTTTCCCCAGATGATATTGATCAGGTAGCAAAGGAACATCCCTCACGACGCCACCGACCGGTACGAGTTTATTTGCCGCTTATCCCATCTTAGTCCCTTTATTCTGATATCGGTACAGGCACTGTTTTCCTTGAGGTTTTTGAGGTATCCTATTCAAAAACCAAGGTAAGCTGCCAGAAATTTAAACAAAGGAATACCTTTCGACAATCCGAGTTTTTTGTGATATATTTGTTTTAGTCTAGCAATGGTTCGGCAATCATAGCAAGAGGAGCAAAATGGCGGCTGACAGGCGTTGGATGGTTCGTGACCGTTATGACAACGACATCTATTTGACTCAAGAACGGTGGGAACACATCACTGAGGCGATAAACCATCCCGAAATGTCAGCCTATGGGGAATACCTGAAGGAGACGGTTCAGTCGGGCAAGCGGAAGCAAGATCCGTTAAATCCACAGAAATACTTCTACATCAAGTCGTTTGATGACTTAGCAGAAAACAACACGCACATCATTGCCATTGTGCTGTTTCGATTTAGCGAAGGACCAAATGGTGAGCCGGTGTCCAACAATTACATTGTCACGGCCTACCAGAAAGAGTTAAAATAAAAATATGGTTATGACAGAGCCAATTTTCAATTATGATGAAATGAGTGATACGCTGTACGTCTCATTTGCCCCTGGAGAGAAGGCAACAGGTATCGGATTGAACGACCACATATTGTTGCGCATCAACAAGAAGGAGCGCCGAGCCATCGGATTGACCTTTTTGGATTACTCATTTCTGGCACAGAGAACCGAAGTGGGTCCGCGTAGTTTTCCCCTGACAGGTTTGGTAGAGATATCAGAAGAGCTCAGAGAGATGGTGCTTGATATTTTGCAACGTCCCCCAGTAAGTGATATTCTTTTTCTCTCGACCTACACACCATCCATACTAGAGACGATTCCTATTACATCTCTGCAACCCGTAGCAATTACCACAGCATAAGGATGGATTTCAACAAACGACTGAGTTTTCGTTTTGCGTAATGGAAATGCATTTGGGGGACGCTACCAATTTATTCAAGAAAACTTCATTTTCCTCACTCATGCCGAGACAATTCAGGCTCGATGCACAGGGCGTCCTATACTTGTCAACACTACATTATGGCCTATGCTATCGAGTGGAGAAACATCCTTCAGGACGACACCGACCGGGACAAATTTATTTGCCGCCTATCTCATCTTGATCCTTTTTTTGTATCCATTCACGGGATTACAGCGCCCGTTTTACTGCATCTATCGAACTGTAAGCGTTTACAGGGTGCTGCAGATGCGAGGCGTAGTGGTGAAAATGGGCTGCTAAAATGCCAAGTTATTTTTCCCCGGCCCTAATAACGGGGAGGGGCTTGCTAAAGCCTGCCCGTTACCCACTTACCTTATAGGGCAACAGGAACTGTTCGCATCCTAGGGCTTCAAGTTCCGGGTCCTTGTGAACAAGTATCGCCCCCTCAAGAATGGAACAGGCTGCAATCCATGCATCGGCAAGCGACAAGGGATGGTTGGCTTTTATTTCTGCTGCCTTTCTGAGCAGTTTTTCGTCCTCATGCCGAACGGCCAACGGCAGGGCAAGACATTGCGCATAGGCGAGCTTTCCGGCTGCTTCACCCTCGTCTTTCCAGACCCGGTACAGGAGTTCCATGGGGGTCATGAAACAGACCACACAAAGGGCCTTGCGGCGTTGGGCCAGATGGAAAATTTTTGCCACTTGGTCGGCACCGGCCTCGTCGTCCCTGAGGGCCAGAAGGGCTGAGGTGTCAAGGACATACCGTTTCATTCCTGTTCCCGATCACGCCTACGTTCCGCAAGGAGCCTCGCCACCGCTCCACCCTTGCCAGACCCCTGGAAGGCAACGACGGGATCGGTATCCACCGGCATCACCCTGATGGTATCGTCATCAATGATCCACTCCAGCCGTTTCGATGGCCCCAGACCGAACTTTTTCCTGATCGGCGCAGGGATTACGGTCTGGCCTCGCGCGGTAATAGTGCTGCGCATGACAATTCTCCAAAGAATTACTTTTTACTTGATTTAATAATTCATTATACCTCGATTACCGCAACCGAGTCAAACCTCGGAAGACCTCGGGCGGAACCGCGGGTTCAGGGGAGTCAGTTTAATGACATGTTTGGGGGACATCATGATTCCCATAAATTTTCTGACATTTTCATCTCCTTATTATGGCGCACAGTATCGAGCGAAGGAGAATCCTTTCCTTCACGACGACACCGACAGGGATGAGTTTGTTCGCCGCCGCCATCTTGGTCCATCTTTCTGATATCGGTACAGGCACTATTTTCCTTGAGGCGATGAATGAACCTGAGCTGCCCCAGTACGATTTCCCGAACCTGCCACGGTTAAATGATCATACGGAATTTAACTTGGCGGGGCAGGCAAGATTAATGGCCGCAAAAAGGCGCAAAATACGCAAAATAAAAACACATACAAGGCAGAGGGCGCCCCGGTTAAATAGACTTGCAGGATTGAACTGGGCAAGCAGAGAACGCTGAGATTGGTTTAGGTTACCGAAATTCATGGCGGATCTTCTATTGCATAAGCTTACGATTGAGGCCCAAAAACGCTTGAAATCCAGTGGGTTAAGTAATCGGGAAGTAACTTCTCAATAAGTCCTGGCGATTCCGGCAATTGCGCTGTCGCTGGAGCTGCCTGTTCCATTTAGTGTATGCCGGATGCGTCTTGCGATAATGTCGCCAGTAGTCAGGATTTCTTTATTTCCAGGTCCTCTGACAATCAGCCTGATTGGCTCTACAGGCACCATCTGTAGTAAGTTTCTCCTTCTGCCACTTCCGACGACGTGCCTTCTGACATTCTGGACGAGAGCAATACTGTTGATCAGGTACTGTTGGGTATGGATCAAATGACCTTCCACAAAAAATACAAATCCGGTTCATGATGCCTCTCAGAAATAAGAAATCACTGGAGGTCCATAAACCGGACTATGTTGGAAAAATCAAAATTAAAAAATCAGAGATGGGTCAAAATCCGAGCGCAATTCCGGTGGACCAACCGTTGGACGAAGTCAACTCGCGCGTTCGCGCCGCGTAGCGGCGTGAACGCTGCCCTTCAGCGGCCGAGGTACGAGGTCCGCTGCACAAGGGGCTTGTTATGCCCCGGCATTATGCTCAATCCCTGTTTCCGTTGTATTAATAGGGATAATTCGCAGTTCGATATCTGACCAAATTTTACGCTTTAGCATTCTCAAATCAAATTCGGTCTGTAGGTTCAGCCAAAACTGAGCTTCAATACCAAAATAGCGCTGCAGTCTCAAAGCGGTATCGGCAGTGATGGATCTTTTCCCTTTTACAATCTCGCTGATCCGATTGGGAGGGACGGAAAGGTCACGTGAAAGCTGGTTTATGCTGATGCTTAATGGTTGCATGAAATCTTCATGCAGTATTTCACCAGGCGTAATTGGGTCAAGAAGTTTTTTAGCATTCATATAATACCTCTTCAGGCAGATTTGCCTTACTCTATTATCATCGTTGCAAGGAAGCTCAACAGCCAGAGATAAAACGGCGCTTCGATCCAGCCTATCCCAATTCTTAATATTTTTTAGTAGGTAGGAAATAACATGTCAAGGACTACAACTACCTAACAAAACAAGAAATTACTCGATGAAGTGCGGGATGTAATGCGATTGCATCACTACTCAATCAATACGGAACGAGCGTACTGTGACTGGATTAAACGGTATATACGATACCATAGGATGAGGACTAGGAAAGATCTAATAGATGGTGAAGCCAAGATCGAGGCCTTCCTGACACACCTTGCAGTAAACAAGGCAGTGGCTCTATCTACACAAATCAGGCCATGAATGCGCTGGTTTTCTTTTACAGACATATTGACCAGGAAATTAATGCCGTTCGGGCAGCCAGGAAAATCAATATCCCCGTGGTTATGACCAAAAAAAGGTGGAAATTGCCAAGGTGCCTGGGGTAACGAAGGGACCTAATTTTACCAAATCTGCTTTGTTGTCAGGTAGTTGAAGTACAAGAGTAGGTCTGCGTGCCTTCCGCCTCGCATCTTCGGCAAACTTGGCTGCTGTATGATCTGGGTTCAAACAGAAAATCTGCCGAAGAAATGGTGATGGCCAGAGGAATGGTTCAAGAGATCAAGGACATCGAGGTAAAGCATTAAAAAAAAGCCCAGGGTAAAGACGGCCAAGAAGGGCAAGGCCAGGTAAGCGCCCTTCTTTAGGGCAAAGGCCATAGGCAAAAAGCTGTAGATAAAAAGCCCCAAATCGACCACAAGGCCAAGCCAACTGGCCCTGTGATAGCTCCAGAGCCTTCTCCAGGTCTGGCCAGGGCCTGCGATTCCAAACTTTGGCGTCCTGACAAATTTTCCGCCGTGACTGAAGAGGCCTTCCAGGATTCCCATGGTCACGGTCGGTGCCATACCGAGGCCAAAGGCAGGCAGCAGGGAAAGGGACCTGGCTATCTCCAGAGGTTTTTGACCCCGGCCATACCTTTCGTGAAAATAGGAATAATAGAGGATGGCCAGCGTGGCCAGGAGGAAAATGGGGAGATCAATGCGCATGATCTGGTACGGTCCGATGCCGACCCTCTGGATAAGTGTTGGATATAGGGTGATAAAGATCAGTGCCCCCATAAGCCAGCCCAGGTTGGAGAGGAGGAGGATTGTCCCCTCTATCTTTTGGGCCATCCTGGCCTTTGATGTCCAAAGGGAGGGCAGGATTTTCCTGGCCGTCTGGATAGAGCCCTTGGCCCAGCGCTTCTGCTGGCTTCTCAAGGCGCTCAAAGTGATGGGGAGTTCGGAAGGGACCTCAAGGTCATCGAGGTAAACGGCCTGCCAACCCTTGATCTGGGCCCTGAAACTCAGATCCAGGTCCTCGGTCACAGTATCGGCCTGCCAGCCGCCGGATGAAACAATGGCCTCTCTTCTCCAGACCCCTGCGGTGCCGTTAAAATTCAAGAAAAGCCCTTTTCTGAAACGAAGAAATTGCTCTATCCCGAAATGGGCCGAGAGAAAAACGGCCTGAAGCCTGGTAAACCAGGAAGTCCCTTCATTTAAAAATCCCCACCTGGCCTGGATCATCCCGACTTTTTTGTCCTGAAAAAAGGGCATAGTCCTTTGAAGAAAATCACTGGGCGGCAGAAAATCGGCATCAAAAATGGCTATAAAATTTCCCGTTGCCTTTTTGAGTCCGTATGCCAGTGCCCCGGCCTTGTAGCCGGATCTCATCTTTCGTCTCAAGACCTTGATATTAAGGCCCCTCTTTCGCCATTTACTGACTCCATCGTCGACAATTGAGCGGGTATCCTCATTGGAATCATCAAGGACCTGGATCTCCAAAAACTCCTTGGGCCACCTGATTCGGCAGACCGAGTCAATAAGCCTTCCGGCCACAAAGCGCTCATTATAAACAGGGAGCTGAATCGTAACCGGCTCATATCTCTCTCCTGCCCCCGGGACAGGAGGACACTTTACATGTCCATGGACAAGGCCCTTTTCTATTTTCCAGAGATGGATCAACATCAGGCGGTATAGACCATATAAGGACATAAATATCAGGGCAGCAAAATGGATAAAAAAGAAAATTTTCATGGCCTGCCTTCGTAAACGATTACGCTCATATCTGTTTTCTGAGCATCAAAACATCATCATACCAGAACCGGGAAATCAATTGAAATAGTTTCTATTTATCATTAGCGGCAAATCTATTGAAAATTCCAATTTGATTTATTAACCACAGATAAAATAGAGTCTCATATCCAGGCCTAAGACCGTGATTTGACCGGTCACTCATTTTTGGTGTCGACAGGAGGACAGGACCAGGAAAAATGGACGACAACGCATACCACAAGAAGGCGCTCCTGGTATTTTCAAGGTTACCCCGGAAGGGTTTTGTGAAGTCACGGCTCGCCGCCCATATCGGTGCACAAAGTGCCTTTGATTGCTTTCTGAAGCTGTCCAGCAGGTGCCTCGGGGCGGCATCAGGGGTCTGTTCCGCCAGGTTTTTGTATCTGTATCCAGGGTGCTGGGCATCAGGTGATATAGATCCCCTGCGGCCAGTTCTGTCCTATTTCAGACTTCGGGCACAGAAACCGGGCAATCTTGGGGAAAAGATGTCCGCGGCCTTTTACGATATGTTTTCCCAGGGCTACAGCCGGGCGGTAATTATCGGCGCAGACATACCGCTTATCACGGCCCAAATCATTGAAAGGGCCTTTTCCCTCCTTGAGACCAGGGATGTGGTCCTGGGGCCAGCCTTTGACGGCGGATATTATCTCATCGGTATCAGGGTGGAAAGCAAGGGATGGCCAGTCCTTTTTGAGGAAGTCCGGTGGGGAACCGACATGGTGCTTGAAGACACGCTAAAAAAAGTTGCGAAAACCGGGTTGAATCCGGTCCTGCTGGAGCCACTTTTCGATGTAGATACAAGGGATGATTTGTGGAGATGGAGAGAGGAAGAAAAAGACGCGGATATCCGCACCTTCCTGGATAAGGTCCTGAAGAAAGCGGGATAGTGATTGACGCCCGGCCGGAAGTAAATCGCCAACACCTATGAGACGGCACAGTTTCATGGAAAATTCCAATTGGACTAATCGTTTTTACCGGGGTTATAACTGTCAAGGGCATTTAACCACGGAGTATAATCCATAATGTACGCAGGGAAGAAGATCGCGCTGATCGTTCCGGCATTGAACGAGGCCCATAATATCCGGCAGGTCATAGAATCCTGTCCGGGCTTTGTGGACAGGATTGTGGTAGCTGATAACGGTTCACGGGACAAAACCGGTGATATTGCCGCCCGCGCCGGGGCGGAGGTGGTGCCGGCCAGGCCCAAGGGATACGGCTCTGCCTGCCTTTCGGCGCTCAGGCGTCTCGGAAACGACCCGCCGGACATAGTGATTTTCGCATGTGGTGACGGCAGTGATGACCTGTCCCTGATGGACCGCCTCCTCATACCCATTGTCGAGGGAGGTTATGACCTGGTCCTTGGCAGCAGACGCCTGGGAAGGGCGGAGCCTGGGGCGCTCGCCCCAATGCAGAAGGCAGGCAACAGGTTGGCCGTCTTTCTGATTGATCTCATCTGGGCAAAGAAGTTCACCGACCTTGGCCCGTTCCGGGCGATAAAGTGGGAAGCACTCGAAAGACTCTCCATGTCCGATCCGGACTTCGGCTGGACAGTGGAGATGCAGATAAAGGCTGTCAGGTCCGGCCTCAGGATAAAAGAGGTCCCTGTAGATTACAGAAAGCGGCAGGGAGGCAAGTCAAAGGTCAGCGGCACGGTTGCCGGCACCCTGTCGGCCGGTAGGAAAATCCTGGGCTGGATACTGAAAGAGGCTATAAGGGACAGGAAATATCTCTCACTGGGTTTTGTGAGCTATGCGGCGATTATCGGGATGGTCGCGGCCCATATCTTTAACCGGCCGCTCTTTTCAGTAAACGGCCAGACCATGTATCTGGTGGATTTTCTGGTCTTTCTTCTGGTGTTTGGCTTTGGCCTTTACAGGTTCTTTTTAAAGGATCATCCCTACCAGAAAATCAGGATCCATGTGATAGTCTGGCTCTACCTGATATTCTGGGGGATCATGCCCTATCTCTTCGGCCTTACTGTCCCTGTCATGCCAGGAGGGCGATCGATGTGGCCCGCGATTCACGTGGTAGGCTCATTAATGTTTTTTGCCTATGGTTCTCTGATGCTTTTTTTCGGAAAGCGGCTTGACTGCGGCTGGAACTGTCCCTGTGTCGCCACCAGGGAGACCGTGGGATTTGCCTTCAGGCGCATGACCCCGAAAAACAGGCTGTGGTGGTGGCTCAGATACCTGAAGTATCCCTTCCTTGCCTTTATGCTGGTCTATCTCGCCTGGCTGCTGATTGACCCGGCAAATGCCTACAACAGGGTAGGGCAATACTATTACACAACGCTTACAGAGACCTATTACTTCAGTTATCTTTTTCTCCCCCTGTTCGGAAACCGGAGCTATTGCCGGATACTCTGTCCTTATGCCGCGTTGTGGGGGATATATAGCCGTATCGGCATGTACAGGATCGAGGCAGACTCAAAACGGTGTGCCAAGTGTGGTCTCTGCGAGTCGGTCTGCGACATGGGGATCCCCATCATGGATCTTGTGGAAAAGAAGGGCCAAATTAATACAGTGGAATGTATGGGATGCGGTCGGTGTGTGAATGTATGCCCAAAGGGCGTGCTTGAGATAAAGAGTGCCTGGGCCCTCCTGGAATCCGCCTTTGCAAAATGCAGGGAAAAGTGTTTCTCCTGAGGATCACCGGGCCCCTCCTGATCCTTTCAGCCTACATATATCTTGCCCGGCAGCCGGACCTCAGGACCGCCGTTCCCGTCCTTGTCCTGTTGACAGCAGGCCAAAGCATTGTGCTTGCCCTGCTCGTATTCCTGGCCCATCAGGGCAGACTGAGATTCACAACGTCTGAGATCTGCTTGTGGGCCGTGCTCTTCAGGCTGATATTTTTGCCTACCACGCCAACCCTTTCGGACGATCTATACCGCTATGCCTGGGACGGGGCTATTGTCTCGGAAGGCGGCAATCCCTATCTTCTGCCGCCCGCTGCCTTTGCCAGCCGGGCAACCGGACAAATGGCGGCAATCCTTTCCAGGGTCAACCATCCCCATCTTGTGACCATTTACCCACCACTGGCCCAATTTCTTTTCGGCATTTCCTGGACCGCTTCGGGATGCCTGATGGGCATAAAAGGGATGCTGATTGTAATAGACCTCCTGACCTGCCTGATGCTTACCCGGCTTGCGCCGTTAAGGGAGGCGGCCATTCTCTATGCCTGGCATCCGCTAGCTGTGCTCGAATGTGCCTCGTCGGGCCATCTTGAGCCGGCCTGCCTGATATTTGTGATATCAGCCCTCTTTCTGCTTAAAAGGAAAAAGTTTTTTTCCGGCATGGCCCTTGGGGCTTCGGTAATGATAAAGCTCTTCCCCTTGATATTTTTGCCTTTTTTTATCAGGAGGACTGGAAACAGGGAAAGGCTGTTGTTCCTTGCCGGAATGATCCTGATATGCGCGGTCTCTCTGCTTCCCTTTTTCGGACAGTTGGGGAACCTCTTCAAGACCCTGTCCATATATGGCATGAAGTGGGAATTTTCCGGTTTTCTCTACGGGTTGTTAAGGCTCGTTGCCGGGACGCAGTGGGCCAGACTGTGGCTTGGAATGATCTTTCTGGGCCTTGCCGCCCTGATCTGGCGACGAGATTTTTCCATAGAGAGGTCTCTGTACCTTCTGTCGCTTGCCTTTATCCTGGCAACCCCTACTCTTCATCCATGGTACGCCCTGTTTTTCCTGGTTTTCCTGCCTCTCTATCCCCGGCCTCTGGGGCTTGTCTTTGCATGGGCCGCCTTTCTTCCATATTATGTGTTGATTGACTATGGTTTGTCAGGCGTCTGGAAGGAGGACTTTATGTTGACATCACTGGTGTTCCTGACCGCCGCTTCCGCCTTTGCCACCGGGATGTTCAGGGGGCGTAATAAATTCATATCTCCCAAATCCTACAATTGTGTCTGTTACCACCAGTCCCAATGATGCACAAGGCTTAATCCCAAGGCATATCCCTTTGCAACATTTCTCCGTAAAGATCTTTGTGGTAATAACCCTCCAGGGTGAATCCCTTGACCTGTCCTCATTCTATTTCTTCTGGCTAAGAATATCGCTGAGTCTTCGGGTAAACTTTGGGACTTGGCCTTCATAGCTCTTCCTGGGTCTAGAGAGGGATACTTGAATCTCTCTGTGGATCCGTCCAGGGCATCTGTCTATCACCAGGATCCTGTCTGCCAATATTACGGCCTCGTTTACGTCGTGTGTTACAAAGAGGATTGTCTGGCCCAATTGGTCCCATAGATGGAGTAGGAGCTTCTGCATCTCTTCTCGTGTATAGGCATCCAGTGCCCCAAAGGGCTCGTCCATGAGGAGTACCCTTGGTCTCAGGATCAGGAATACAGTCCCTGAGCTTGGGGCCAGAAATCCCCCAATGATCTTTAAAAGCGTGCTCTTGCCGCATCCGCCTGGATGGTGTTTCTCCTCACGAGCATTCCTGCATTGATTGTCCCAATCGTCCCACCAAAATAGGGATAAGAGAGGATTCGTCCAAAGCCCTTCACTACAGCCATGGTGGGAAAGGGTTCACCTGAGCCGATTTTTTTACCTGCCAGGTCCCTTGGATTCCTTATATGGCTCTCTCTTCTCACGACCAGGGCAGAGCACTTGTTACACAGGGCGGCCACTACCACCACAGGCTGCCCCCTGGAGGCAGAATAGATAGCGTGTGCCAGGGTAGTGCCACATATATCCAGGCTCCCTGCCAGAAGGGCCATCTTTTGATCTGCTGGATTGGTAAAGGTAAATATGGCCACCTTCTGGCCAGAGAGCAGAAATCTTTGATAGAAAAAGGGCTGGATGGTCTGTGCCGTCTTCCATTTCCAATATGCTCTCGCCCTTTGTTTTCTGAGTCTTTTGCAGCATGGGACCTCCCCATTCCATTCCACTCCGCTGCGCTCCGGAGCCGGGGTTCCCTCAGCTATGAACTAAGAACTAACCTTCATCTTCAGGGGGTGTGAAGCACCTTTTTGCATAAAAGTTTTGGAAAACAGTTTGATGGAAGGTCCGGATCCCATCCTGTCTCTATATGCATCCTCTGAGACCTGGAGATGCTGAGGCCCCTATTTTTTTCTGTATCTGCATGGTCATCCCTTGGACTAGAACCCACCTCTGGGAACAGGAGATTTGCCCCTGAGATGAGAGACAGGGTATTGGGCTCGTGTGTACAATGTGCCTTTGGGACATCGGCCATAACCAGCCTGCTCACGGCCACCATGCGTGCCATCTCTAGCTCGCTGATCATGCCATAACGTTCCATTGGAGAACCGGGGAAGTTGATTCGCCGCATGACCCCGCTATATGTGGACTTATAGGACTTTGCAAGAAACATGAGTTCCACGATCTCTTCCAGAGAATGCTCAGGACCCACTGGTTCCACACAGTTCATCCAGAGCAGTCCGACATCCCGATATACCTTGATGCTCTTTAGGCGTTTTTCTGGCCTGAATGGGGTATCTTTGCCCTCACCGAGCCGGATGGCGTGATATATGCCCACAAATCCTGCATCCAAGAGCTCTTCACCCTCTCTGTGGTTGATGTCCCTTGTATTGGCCACGAGTGGGACTGAGACCTCCTTTTTTAATAACATCCCTATCTCAAGTAGCCTCTCAAATGGATAGGCCCCGGTCGTCATAATGTTCAGTGCATCTGCACCCTGGGCCTCGGCATCCCTTGCCCATCTGAGGACCTCTTTCTCTGTAAACTCAACAGATCTCGAGAATGTCCCTGTATTCTTCGCAAAGGAACAGAATCTGCAACTGAAGGGACAGGGCCTTGCGTCCAGACCGATGTGGAAGTGGTTTTCTCCCTTACCTCTGAAGAGTTCTCTGGACAGGGTATCTGCCGTCTCCATCAGTGCATAGCTCTCTGGGGAATGCAGTTCAACTTGCAAGAGCATGAGGGCCTCTTCTTTTGTAAAATCGCCGCACTGGCTCCCTTTCCGCAGGATATCTGCTATCCGAGGTGAAATTCTCCATCCCATGTCTGTCTCCTTTCTAAAACCATGCCGCCTTCCCGATTTTACTGTGACTTCCTCCAGTAAAGGTGTATCCAGGATTCAGGTGGAAGCTAAAGTCCTGGATACGTTTGCTGATCTCTGCCGTAAGCCTGACATCGAGCTTTCCATTACCCAGACCCCTATCTCTCTTGCCAGTGCATGTCTTCAACCAGACATCCGTTGAGATTGCAGGCCGTATCTGCCTCTCTGAGACTATACGATACTTTCCATAGAGCCATACATCGCCAATTCCCTGTCCTCTGTCGTCAATGCCAGCCTCCCTGTCCTGAAATGTACGGAATACATATGGCACTGCCAATCCGAACTGTAGACGGTCTGTCAGGCCATATTCACTCCACAAGAGGGTCGTTGTCCTGCGGCGATGCACACCTGGTGGAAGGCTATACATGCCCTTTCTGCCCGGCCTCTGTCTCCGCCTGAAATTCGCATGGTTTACCACCATAGCTATTTCCGCTAGTCCCCAATGAAAGACATATATAGAGAGCCAGAGATATGATAAGGACTAAGCTGCATCTAAATACAGCACCACCTTGATGTGCTTCCTTCACTCTTTTGGAGGAACTGAGGGAAAATTCTGCTACCACCAATCCCAATGATGCACAAGGCTTAACCCCAAGGTATATCCATCTGCAATATTTTCTCCATAAAGATCGCTACGGTAATAACCCTCCAAGGCAAATCCGTACAGCAGCTTTCTACCCACAGTAAAATCAAGGGTGCCTAGATCATACTCTATCCCCAGCGAAGGATTTCCTTTGTATGTGCCGGTAAGTTGTTTACTTGAGGGCTGATCGCCATTATGCGCAGACATTATCCCGTTAAGCTTGACAAAAGTGTAAAATTTCTTCCAGTCAAGACCATACTCAACAAGGTAACGGAATTCATCGGCAGGCGCCTGAGTACGCCAGCGGTAACCTGCCTCAACATTTACATAGCCCCACGGCCAGAGTGAACGGCCCGCAAGCAGACGGAGTTCATAGTCCGACTGGTTGTTTCCAGGCATGATGGTCTCATCATTGTCATAAAATAGTTCGCTTTTGAAAAGAAATTGCGCTGAAAGGGCGGTTGGACCATTTGAAAAACTGTATTTTACAGCCAGATCAAGATCTCCCAGACAACTATGGGTTGAGCTCAAGAGTTTTTTATCGTCGGAACGTCGTTTCTTTGCCCATGCCATGTTCTTCTGGGACACGCTCCAGATAAAGGTAAGATTGTCCATTGCCCCTATCTCTCCGTACCAGGTTATATCTCTGGACATAAACTCGAAGCGTATACCCTTTTTTTTTGCCGCTTCATCATATCCGCCGCCTTTGCCGAAGTTTTTATCCGTAAAATAGTAACTATAACTGAGCTTCTGATAGATACATCCCTTTTCCTGTGTCCAGGCGCCGGCAAAAAGCCAACTTGGTATTAACAGCAGAAGAAAAATGACTAAAAAAACTAATGTAACCTGTTTTGTTTTCATATAAGTTCCCTTCTTAATTTTGCACATAATAATCGTAACTATATGAAATTACAAATTTGTTTTTTGAATAGTTGCTCAATAATGTATTTAAAAAACCTATAACAATCAGCTAAAATGTGCATAGAAAACTTCTAACGATCCCGCTCGGCTTCCGATAAGATTTCTTTACTGAATACTGTTTATACAAATTATGCAAAAAGCATAGATTTTTCCTATGAGTATTATACTATTTATTGAATATTCCAATTGGACAAGCATTTGGGAAAAGTATAGTTTTGCTCGTTTCAAGATATTGTCATCGGTAGTCAGAAAATATTCACATTTTGTGGGAAATTATTTGCGAAAGAAATGTTTTGTGTTTTTAACTTTGTTTGCCTTTGTCTCTTCTTCTGCTGTTGCGGATGACCTGCTCAGGATTAACGCTGATATAAGATACAGGTGGAAATACGAGAACAACTTCAATCAGAAATTTTACGGGAAAAATTTTCCGAAAGGCGACTCGGATGACGGGTTTCTGCTTCAGAGGATTCGGCTTACCTTCGATTTCAACCCGCACAGGAATGTGCATATCTTTGGGGCCAGGAATAGAATGTATGGCAGAATAAATCTTATGGATTGGGGAAATCTACAGGATGCCCAGATCAATTTGGAATTCAAGCCTGTCAAAAAGATGGCCGATGATGCAGAGGCCAACTGGTGTTTTCTCCAGCTTTACTATAGGTTTTCCGAGGTCTTCCATGAAAGGAGTTATCATAAAGGCCTTTAAAGACCTTAAAAAATGTGGGTGGAGCGGCTATCCTACTAAAATTTTTTCCTTTGGCTCAGACACTACCTCACCTATGACGGTTGCGCCGGCCATCCCTCTCCTTTTTAATTCACTCAGCAATTCATTGGCCTTCTCTCTTGCCACAGAAATCAGTAACCCGCCAGAGGTTTGGGCGTCAAAAAGGATGTCCTGCATGAACCCGTCCACAGAAGGGGCAAAATCCACGAATGCCTCACGAAACTCCCGGTTCTTGTAAGTTCCGGCCGGCACGAGCCCCATTTTGGCATACTCCATGGCCTCGGGGAAGTATGGGACCTGGCTGGCCTGCAACTTAATTCCTACATCGGTATCTACTACCATCTCGCACATGTGACCCAACAGACCAAAACCGGTGACATCGGTACATGCGTGGACAGGATAATGTCCCATAACCTCAGCCGCATCCCGGTTAAGGGTAGCCATGAGACGGGTGATATTTTCAATGGTCTTCTTGGAGGCAATTCCAGCTTTAATAGCAGTATTGATAATCCCGGTACCTAAGGCTTTGGTCAGGATCAACTGATCTCCCGGCTCCATGGCCTTTTTTGTAAGGATACGATCCGGATGGATGAACCCGGTGACGGACAGACCATATTTCAATTCATTGTCCTCCACACTGTGCCCTCCCACCAAAACGACATCCGCCTCTCTCATCTTGTCCAGACCCCCCTGCAGAATCTGCCGGAGGATAGACAAATCCATCTTTTTGAGAGGAAAGCACACCAGATTCATGGCCGTTTTGGGAACACCTCCCATGGCATAGACGTCACTCAGGGCATTGGCTGCAGCAATTTGCCCGAACCAGTATGGGTCATCCACGATTGGGGTGAAAAAATCCACCGTCTGGATGATGGCAATGTCGTCGGTGATTCTGTATACGGCTGCGTCGTCAGCCCTCTCCAATCCCACAATAAGATTGGGATCGGTGGGGTATTCCAACCCGCATAATGCTTTGTCCAGGTCCCCTGGAGGAATTTTTGAGGCTCACCCCGCCCCGGAAACCGTCTCGGTGAGACGAAGCTTTTTCTGTTCGATCATTGGATGTTCCTTATCTATGATAGCAGTGAGATAGCAGAGCCGATTCCGATCTCAAAGAATGAACACGGCTCCTGGCATGGAGGAAAAAATTTTTGTCCTTGAGGGCTTTAATTAAATTCGACCTTGTTCGTATTTTGCCGCCAATGCGGGTGGCAACGCCGCCCAGTTCTTTGGACCTGGCGTGGGTCAATATGTCCTTAAGGTCTGAGCTGCTGCACGGTGAAATCCGAGTATGTACGTGAAGGTCGAAGAGCATAATATATGTTCGTGGTAATTTAACAAAAAGTCAAATTGGTTTTACTTATGAATAAGACCTGATCCATAGATATTTTCTATTAGCATCATCTTCAAATATGATTTAGTATTGAAACACATTTGTTTTTGGATCGCGCAGTAGTATATGTTCGGTGTATTATTTAGGGAATTAGTAACCGTTCATTCCCCTCGCAATGGCGGGAGTTAACGGTTATTCTTTTTTAAATTCAAAAATGAGAAAAGAAGATTCTGAAAAAATGCCATCTAGGGTCACTGGAATAATAAAGGATCTTGCCCTCAGATACGGATGGGGGACAAGGCTATCGAGAGGAAAGATTTGGGAGGTCTGGGAAGAGATCGTAGGCCCCCAGGTTGCGATCCATGCATGGCCGGAACGTTTCATGGAACGAGACATCCTGGTAGTCGTGGTAACAGACTCGGTTTGGATGCAGCAGCTCTGCTTTCAAAGGCAGCTCTTTATTGATGGGCTGAATGCACGCTTACCATCCGGGATCGGGATTAAGGGTGTCAGGTTTGTTTTGGGTGACGTGGCAGAGGTCAGATCCAGGTGGATTCCTCAAAAGATACCGAAGAAGGACATGCTGAAAAAACAAAAGGTCCAATTCCCGAAACGTGCATTGGATGCTGCAAAGGACATGATGGAACCTGTCCGGGATCAGGAGCTGAGGCAGGCAATGACAGACCTTTACCTGAAAGATTCTGAACGAAAGAAAAGCAACCCTGAACCCTGAACCTCTATGAATTATTTAGAAAAATCGGGGGCAAAATTCTGAGTTCTTCCCCTGCATCTTTACATCCCTCAACCAGGATCAGTCTGGCCGGTAGATTCGGGGCGGGGTGAATCATTTTCAACCTCTTAGGTTCAAGGCTTATCTCATGCATGCCGGCCAAAAGTCTGGCAGCACGGTCAGCAGGATAGATAAGGCTTAACCGGCCTCCAGGATGGAGAGAATAATGGGCCACATCTAGTATCTGATCAAGGTCAGTCAGGATCTCATGCCTTGCAAGGGCCTCTTGGGGATTCTTGCATAGTCTGCCGGAGACCGGAGACCTGTAAGGCGGGTTAGTCACTACGTGGTCAAAACTGCCTGCAGAAAACAACTTAGGTATTCTATTCAAGTCCGATTCATATAATGCGATTTGTCCATCAAGATGGTTCAAACGGATATTTTTTTCTGCGATCCCGGCAAGACCTTTCTGTATCTCAAGCGCTGCTATTTTTACACTGCTGTGCTTTTTGGCAAGGACCAGGGCAATGACCCCGCATCCTGTGCCGATGTCCAGTATATGATCGAATTTTCTCAGTCTTACAAAGTCAGCAAGCAGTAACGAGTCCACAGAAAAACGGTAACCATGCCTTGGCTGAAGGATCTTGATATCGTAATCCCTGAGACAGCTCTCCGTGACTTCAGGTAAAATTTCTGGTAAATATAATTCTGATTTTTTTAGGTTTTGAGCCATGGTTTTTATGCTGTTACTCTTTTTTTGAGACAGATGCCAGGACCATTATAACCTGTTATGAAAAACTAATCATGATAGCAGTTTGGCAAAGGGTCAGTGAGGCCAGGGTTGAGGTAAACAATGAGATTGTGGGGCGTATCGGTAAGGGAGCCCTTGTGCTGCTTGGAGTGGAATCAGAAGACACCGATGTTGACGCGGCCTTTATTGCGGAGAAATGCGCAAACATCAGGGCCTTTGATGATCAGGATGGCCGTCTTAATTTCTCATTTGCTGATATTGGCGGAGAACTGCTTCTGGTATCACAATTTACTCTATGCGCAGATTGCAGGAAGGGAAGAAGGCCGTCATTTATCAAGGCCGCCGCTCCCGACGAGGCCAATAGACTCTACGAGCTTGTGGCTGACATGATCATGGCCAAGGGTATTGAGGTGAAGACCGGCCGTTTTCAGGCCCACATGAAGGTACATCTGGTTAATGATGGTCCGGTGACGTTGCTGTTGGACAGTCGAAAGAGGTTTTGATTAAGGCGTATGTCAGAACAGTTAGGCCTTGAAATCTTTGAGGATTGGGAACCGCCTGAACTGAGTGAGGAAGCGTCAATTTGGCTGCTTTCTCAGCTTTCTCCCCAGGTCTTTTCGCGGTTTGCCCAAGCTGTACAGCAAGACCCGGAAGGCCAGACAGTACTCTCCGGATTTAGAATTTCCCCTAATTCAATAAAAAAGCCTGGCATCAAGCAGGCCATTTCCGCAAGGCTTGCATCACTTCTTGTATCCTCAAGCTGGGCAAGGAGGGCCTTTTTTATCCTATCCTTTCCACATGGCAGGTGGTTCAGATGGGCGGAGGTCATTGACGCACATGACGAGATCTGGCTGAAAATTAACTGGAGAGAGCTCATAAGGGGAACCGGGGACCCTGTCCTGGCTGTTGCGTTTGCCCTGGACGACCGTCTGGGTCTGGCCAGGAGAGGTGAGAGGACCTTAAAGACAAGGTCCATATGGACAGGAGAACTGAACGGTTCCAAGGAGTTGTTGCCTGAGGCATGGGCTGAGTTCTCAGGGCTCCTGGGGTCTGAGGAGTTCAGAGATTCTTCAGAGACAGAGGCATTGGAAAACCTGCAAATCAGGCTTGAAGAGATATCAGCCAAGCTGCAGAGGACAGAGCAGGATGGAGTAAAACTAAAAAAAACAAGAAAAAAGCTGGAGGCCGGAATCAGGGACCTTGAGGCCAAGCGTTTGGAACAGGAATCCTCTATCAGTAAATTCAAAGAAAAGGTGAAGGAGCAGTCAAGGCGTATAAAGGTCTATGAGACTAAAATGGAGTCAGAGGTTGGAGCAAGGGTCGCCGGTTTTTACCGGGAGTTCTGTAACTTTGACATGTGCGAGGAAGAACTGTGGAAAGATTCCATGAAAGAAGGCGGAAGCAAAGACCTCTTGGAAAGGGTGGAAAGGGCCCTCACTGCCCAAAGCCATCTGGATGCCCGGTATGGTACTCGTTCCAGGGTGATCGCCAGGCTTAAAAAGCTTGAATCCAAGTACGAGGAGGTTGAAAGGGCCCTGGGCGATGTCCTTGTCCCCACCCCGTCATTGCTGAAGGCCGGAAAGGACCTGCAACTTGAAATTGTCCACTGGAGACAGATGCTTCCAGGTGCGGAAGAAGCCTGCTCGCCTTTGGCAGGAAGGCTCCTTGGGCAGGCAAGGTCCTTCAAGGTGAATGAGGAAGGAATCAGGCAACTTGAGGCATTGTTGACAGAGCTGGATCATCCACCTATTGAGTCATTACTCAATGAAGAGGAAAAGGCCTTTTTGCACCGCCACATCAGGAATTTTTTGGCTGAGAGGAGAAAGATATGGCAGGCAGGCATGCTGGCCAAGCATCCGCCTGTACGCATCCTCCCCCATCAAATAGATGATATTTCAAACCTTTCAGCCTTTGTATTAAAAAACCACGATCTATGTTCAAATTCCATTTTGCTGGTTGATGGCTATAATGCAATAAAGTCCTCTGCCGAATGGGCAATACTTGACAGCCGGAACTTCACCAAGGCAAGAAATCGCTTTATTGAGCTATGGGAACTAAGGGCAAAGGACTGGAAAAGGGTAGAACTTGTCTTTGACGGCCAGGAAGAGCGCCACCGGATAGAGGAGCGGGGCCACATGATAGTGGTCTATACGGATACCAGATTCGAGTCCCAGAGAGCGGATATCTATATTCGGTCGCGTATGGAGGAGCTCAATGCAGATAACCCTGATACAAAGCTCTTTTTAATCACCGCGGACAGAGAACTGAGGGACTCTGTCAGCCAGTGGTGTAATTACTTTGTTGAGCCGAGGTGGGCGCTTACACCTTATCTCAGCATAGAAGATTGATTCCGCTGAAAAAACCCAATCTGCGGCGTTGCTTCAATTTTCCAGTCACTGC
>CAZYEJ010000034.1:0-22058 GCA_964646435.1 uncultured Thermodesulfobacteriaceae bacterium | reverse complement strand
CGGCGTTGCTTCAATTTTCCAGTCACTGCGACGTACGATAAGTACGTCTCATGCCCGGAAAATTTCGCGCTTTGCATCTCGGGCTTTTTGAGCGGAATCATGCTTCAGACTTTTTGCAGTGTAATCAGATATGAAATCTTTTGAGAATATTATGGATTTTATTGACTCCGAATTGCGGTTTCAGAATGAGACCGGGCTGCTCAGATCTCTTTTTCCCCTGGAAGGGTCACAAAGAGGGGTGATAGAGACCGAAGGGAAGCCACTTGTCGATTTTTCCTCCAATGA
This sequence comes from uncultured Thermodesulfobacteriaceae bacterium, assembly GCA_964646435.1. Classification (GTDB taxonomy): domain Bacteria; phylum Desulfobacterota; class Dissulfuribacteria; order Dissulfuribacterales; family UBA3076; genus UBA3076. The sequence continues at coordinate 21,773 of CAZYEJ010000034.1, read as the reverse complement.
TTATTTGGGCCTGGCTGATCACCCCGCCCTTATTGAAGGGGCAAAAAAGGCCATGGAGAAATGGGGTGCAGGGGCCCGGGCCTCCAGGCTCATGAGCGGGGACCTGGAAATCCACCACAGGCTTGAGTCGGCGATTGCCGCCCTAAAGGGAAAAGAAGCAGGCCTGCTTTTTGGGAGCGGTTATCTGGCAAATACAGGAATAATCCCGGCCCTTTGCGGAAGGAACGATGTGATCTATTCGGATCGCCTGAATCATGCAAGCATAGTGGATGGGGTCCTTTTGTCCAGGGCACAATTTTACAGGTTCAGGCACAATGATCTGAATCACCTTGAGGACCTGCTTAAAAGCCACAGGTCGAAATATCGCAAGGCCATGATTGTGGTTGAAAGCGTTTACAGCATGGACGGAGATCAGGCCCCTGTATCAGGGCTTTTGGAACTGAGGGAGCATTATGGGGCCATGCTGATGATAGATGAGGCCCATGCAACAGGGGTGTTTGGTGCAAAAGGGGAGGGGAACATAAGCCAAACCGGGGCAGAATCAGTAGATGTAATTATGGGCACATTCGGCAAGGCCCTGGGTAGTTATGGAGCCTTTATAGCGGTCTCGAACCGGATGAAGCGGTTTCTTTTAAATCGGGCCAGGACCTTCATTTTTTCTACTGCTCTTCCACCGGCGGTTATAGGTGCAAACCTTGCGGCTGTGAAGCTTCTTGAGGAGGAGCCGGAGCGCAGAACCAGGGTCTGCGAGCTGGCATCAGAGCTGAGACGAGTTTTAAAGGAGGATTTGGGTCTCAATACCCCCAGTGAGTCACAGATTGTTCCGGTGATGGTTGGCGACAGCCAAAGTGCGCTCAGTCTGGCGGAAAGCCTTCGGGATGAGGGCTTTTTCGTAAAAGCGATTCGGCCCCCGACTGTCCCGGAAGGCACGGCAAGGATTCGTCTATCAGTAACTGCAAATCATAGTTTAAAAGATGTGCGTCAACTTTTGGAGGCCCTGTCAGATGGACTTTGAGCTCATCCGCCGGGGCCATGAAAGATCTTTAGTCCTGATACCAGGCTGGGGTTTCTGTCCTGATATTTTTTCTTCGCTCAATCTATCCTATAATTATATCCTGCCCAAGGGGCCTGTGTATCGTGATATATCAATAGAGCTCTATGATTTTTTGCTCAAAAAGGATATAGCTAAGGTGAGTATTCTTGGCTGGTCCCTGGGGGCATATGTTGCCCTTGATTTCCAGGCCGGATATCCAGATATGGTCGAGGCTGTGTATGTTGTCTCCTTGCGAAGGGCCTTTGATCATGAAGAAATTTTATCACAACTTAAGGCCCTGGAAGCGGACCGTGTTGTGGCCCTGAAGCAATTTTACCGCCGGTGTTTTTTGGGACAGAGTGCTGATTACCAGTGGTTTTCCAGTACTCTAGAGGAACCCGGCATCAGACAGTGGGATATGCCTGGACTCAGGAAGGGATTGATATATTTAAAAGGGAAAACAGCGGATTTTTCCAAATGCGCAGGCACTCAATTGCGTATTTTTCACGGGAAAAGAGATGTGATTGCACCCATGGATAAAATCCCTGAGCCTCCTCCGGGAGTTGCCATCGATGTAATTCCAGGTACAGGACACTTGCCCTTCTTGTCATCTGAATTCGAAAGGAAGTTCCGTGTGTCTTAAGGCGCGGTTGGCACAGTCCTTCTCAAGGGCTGCTCCGACCTATGATACCTATGCAGATGTCCAGTCTGAAACGGCTACCTGCCTTATGGCCCGGCTCAAAGACAGAGAATATCATGAGATACTTGAGGTTGGCTGCGGTACAGGGTTCTATACCTTGATGCTGGCACAAAAATTCCTAAACTCACATATACTGGCAGTTGACATCTCGCCGGTCATGGTTGCCGAGGCGAGGATAAAACTTGCCCAATATTCAAGGGTGCGTCTTGAAAAGGCCGATGGTGAGCACCTCCCTGCTTTTATTTCCGGTCCTTTTGATTTTATTACTGCAAGCGGTGCCCTTCACTGGTTTGAGGATTTAGAAAGGACAATACAGCAATACCGCCGCATCCTTTCTCCGTTCGGCTCTGTCCTTTTTGCGCTCTTTGGTCCAAATACACTCTTTGAATTAAATAAGACGCTCAGTGTCTTTGACAACAGGATCTGTCTCCCGGTCAATTTTTTTCCAGAGGAGACCACATTGCAGGATTTTTTTTCAAGGGCATTTCATGAATGGGACGTCAGAGAACTCTGTCTCTCCCGCACCTATCCGGATCTGTTGTCACTCCTCAGGAGCCTGAAAAATACGGGTGTGGCGCCAAGGATGGAAACAGGACCTTTTGTGCGTACCCGCGCCGGCATGTTGGAGATAGAGCGCAGTTATAAAAAACATTTTGGCTCGATAAGGGCTACCTATCAGGTATTTATCTGTGAGGGGTCCCAATCGCCCAATCACCCAATCACCAGATCACCCAATTTTCAATGATTCTATTTGTAGCCGGCACAGATACAGGCGTGGGCAAGACCTTTATCACTGCCCTTTTGGCAAAGACCCTGGTCGATCAGGGAATTGATGTCAAGGTGCAAAAATGGGTCAGCACCGGTAACAGCAATTTCTCTGAAGACTGTGTCTTTATCCATGAACTGCTTGGAAACAGGTCAGATGAAACCATCCATGGATTACAAGATACATCTGTTTCCGGTTCTGATGTGGCCCCGTATTGTCTACCATTTCCTGCGTCTCCACATCTTGCAGCAGAACAGGCAGACGTGACCATTAAGACCAAAGTGATCAGGGATGCCCTTTTTCGCCTGGAATCATCATGCGAAATTCTTATTGTGGAAGGAGTCGGCGGGGTCCTTGTGCCTTTGAGCAGGGCAATGCTTCTGGCAGATCTGGTGGCAGACTTGAAACTGCCGGTTCTTTTAGTGGCGCGAAGCGGCCTTGGCACCTTAAATCATACACTCCTGACATTGGAAGCCCTGCGGCACAGGAATATTCAATGTATGGGCGTTTTACTTAACAGCCAGGGAGGCGAAGATCCTTGCATTGTAAGAGATAACCAGAGGACAATTGCTGAGATGGGACAGGTAGAGGTCTTTGGAGTCCTGCCCAAGGTAAAAAGCCCGCTTGATGCCCTTTCGTCAATAGCACCCATGACTGATCGTATTCTGAATGTGCTAAAAGACTTGGAACACTGACGTACTGCCATTGCCACGTAACTTCTCAATAGGTCCTGGCAAATCATAGCTGACAGGTGAGATGATGTTGAGTGGTTGAATAATTGCTCCTTTTCCCCTTAATGTTCCTGCATTAAGTGGTACAGGAGTGGCACAACAATAGAAATAAATAAAAAGGACTCAGCCTATACAAGCTAAGTCCTTGTTTTTTTTGGTAGGCCGCCGGGGGATCGAACCCCGAACCTACTGATTAAGAGTCGGGTATTTTGGCCTTTTATGGGTACCTTTGAAACAAACTGCACCATCCAATCTTTACAATAACCTCTTGACATTCCATTAAAACATAGTTTATAGTTGTTCAGTGTGTTTCACGCCTGACCTAAGTGATTTGGGTACCTAATGGGTACCTTTTAAAATGGCTTAAACATACTGAATATGGGCCTTAACGCACCGATGAAGACTGATTTGGGTACCTTTTAAGGGGGTTTATATGAAAATTTCAATGACAGATCAGTGGTTAAAAAAGTTAAAAGCACAGGACAGTCAAGTTGATTATTTTGACACGACGTTACCAGGTTTGGGCCTTCGGGTAGGCAAAACCGGGAAAAAAACGTGGTTTGTAATGTATCGGATCAAAGGCCATAGGACAAAAAAACGTCTAACTCTAAAAAGAAAATATCCACAGCTATCTTTGAAAGACGCACGCGAAGAAGCAAAAGCGGTTCTCGTCAAGGCCGACGAAGGCAATGACCCTGCTGGGAAAAAACAAGAAAGGAAGAAAGCACCTACTCTTGAAGATTTGTCAAACGAATATCTCGAAAAGTACGCAATCCATAAGAAAAGCTTATACGAGGATCAACGAATAATTGTCAAGGATCTTATACCTGCCTGGGGACACTGGAAGGCCAGGGATATCAAACGGCGTGATATTTTAAGGCTACTGGATCGCATTGTGGACAGGGGCGCACCGATACAAGCCAATCGGACATTAGCACTGGTACGAAAGATTTTTAACTGGGGAATATCCAGGGACCTTGTAAAGAACAATCCTTGTCTGCAAGTAGAAGCGCCGGGGCAGGAAAACCAGAGGGACCGGGTATTCTCAGAAAGTGAAATAAAGGCACTATGGGGAGCCTTTGAAGAAGTAGGGCCTACAATGGAATCTCTTTTCAAGTTGCGCCTTGTCACGGGGCAGAGAGGGGGCGAGGTGACGACAATGAGATGGCAAGACATTGATTCAAATTGGTGGATTATCCCGGCTGAATATTCAAAAAACGGCCTGCCTCACAGGGTACCATTATCAGGCCTTGCCATGGACAGCCTAAAACAGATGAAGGCGATATCCGGTTCTGATAAGTGGGTTTTTCCATCACCTGTTAAAAAATGCGGGCACATCCGCAATATCCAGAAAACGGCCTTAAGAATAAGGGAATATTCAGGGTTAGAGGACTTCAAGCCTCACGACTTGAGACGCACAGCGGCCAGCCTGATGACAGGTATGGGTATATCACGACTAACTGTAGGCAAAATATTGAACCATATAGAACAGGGAATTACACGGGTTTATGATCGTTACAGCTATGATAAGGAAAAGCGAGCAGCCTTGAATAAGTGGGCACGAAGGCTTGAGCAAATACTGACTGGTAAAAAAGCTAAGGTTGTTTCAATCAGAGGGTAATATGAAAAAATTAACCGCTACACAAAGAATGAATGAAAGTTGGGCCAGAACTCTTTTGCAATATTGTCACATATTATTTGAAGAAGAAAAAAATCCGCTATTTGCATGGCAGGCTTATCAAGCTAGTCAAGAATTACGAGTACCGATTCCATGTTGGGTATTGGATTATCTCAATGAAGTTGCGGAAAATTTACTAAATCCTTCTCAACCGTCCGCAGACGAAAGAGCAGGCGTTACAATCCAGAAAGCATTGCTAATGAATAAAAAAGGAAGGGGCAATGTATTCCTGCGATACGCTGACTTTCATGACCGATGGAATGCACTTAATCAAGTCCGTGAACTTTTAGAAAAGGGGGAGACACTTGATAATGCATTTAATAAAATCTCTAAGAAAATAAATTTATCAAAAGAAGCTGTCAAAAAATGGTACTACGCATCCTAATAAATCCCACCGCCCAATTATACCAAAAGACTGTTACATCTTCTTATATTGTATGAAACTGTAACAGTTATGTATCTTTACTAAATATCTATTCATATTTAACCTCTAAGTAACATTAAAAACGGAGGTTATACATGAACAACTCGCCTACTCAGATTATTCGTTTTCCCAAAATTAGTGAAATTACTTCCCTAAGTCGTACTACTATTTGGAGGCTTGAAGCTGAAGGGGATTTCCCTAAACGTCTACAAATCGGCAATAGGGGTGTTGGCTGGCTTCTTAATGAAGTTAATGAATGGATACAGTCACGGCCTCGCTGTAATATCGCAGCTTAGGGGGCCTGATATGAGGACAAAAAAAAGCCTCTCAGGAAGCTTGGCGGCAACGAAAGAGGCAGGGGAAAAAGCTGATATTGGACACCTAAAAGATAGCCTATCCAATCCCGTCTGTCAACCGCCTACGGTAAAACTTTCTGAAAAAGAAATGGCCTCTGTCGGCCAGTCCTGGCAGTCCACAGCCAAAAAATTCAAGGCTGAAGAGCAGGCGCAAAAGCCGATTGAGCCGGAACCGCCTTCCTACTCAGTAATAAATATCAATGACTTTTTAGCAACTGAACTACCACCACGTGAAAACATTTTAGCACCTTGTCTACCACGTCAAGGCTTGGCCATGATCCACTCTAAACGAGGCATTGGCAAGACATTTGTGGCCTTAAATATTGCCTATGCAGTGGCTTGTGGTGGCAAATTTCTGAGGTGGACAGCGCCGGAACCGGCTGGTGTTCTTTACCTGGATGGTGAAATGCCAGCCGGGGTTATCCAAGAGCGCCTGGCAGAAATAGTCCAGTATAACGAATTGGAACCGCTAAAGCCATTTCTTTATATGTCACCGGATATGCAGGAACATGCCATGCCGGATTTGAGCCGAAGCGAAGGCCAAAAAGCCGTTAATAAATATTTAACGGACGAAATAAAACTCGTAATTGTGGATAACATTTCAACGTTGTCAAGATATGGCAAAGAGAACGAGGCGTCGTCCTGGCTACCATTACAAGAGTGGTCCTTGAAATTGAGAGCACAAGGTAAACGTTTTGTTTATCCACCATAGCGGAAAAGGCGGCTCACAGCGAGGTACAAGCAAGCGCGAGGATATACTGGATACTGTTATAAGTCTGAGACACACGCAGGACTACGAGCCGTCACAGGGTGCCTGTTTTGAGGTTCACTTCGAGAAAAGCAGAGGTATTTATGGTGCAGACGTTGAGCCATTTGAGGCGAGGCTTGTGGACGGCATTTGGACTATGAAAAGTATTCGGCGTTCGAGTCTTGAAAAAGTTATCAGGCTCACAAGGGACGGGTATTCTCAAAAAGAAATAGCCGACGAAATTGGTAAAACGAAAGGCTACGTTTCCAAGCTTGTGAGGCAGGCGAAAGAAAAAGGTGACTTGCCATGAGTAACACGAATACAAGAAACCCACTTTTCGAGTTTCCTAATTTCCGCATAGGAAACTTTTGTGAGTTTCCTAACCTCAAAATAGGAAACTTTTTTAAACCATGAACGGAAACCATGAGGAAACCATGAGCCTGAAAGCCTTAGCCTGTAAGGTTTTAGCAGGAAACCAAGCAGGAAACCATGAGGAAACTACCTTGAGAAAAGAGGAAACTTCCGAGGAAACTTCAGGCCGAAAGTTTCCTAAAAAGTTTCCTAATTCTGTAACACGAATTGAGCAAAACTGCAAGGCCTGTAAATATCATGACACGGGTCCAATACCGGACGGCAAAGGTGCCATTGATTGGTGCGGGCCTTGGAAATATGCGAATGGGGATCAGCATTGGTTTAATTTGGAAGAGTGGCGAATTTGTCCTTTAAAACTCAAGCATATGAACAACTGAGCTTGCTGGCTTCCCCTGCCGGGGAAGCTGTCAGGACAGAGAAGATCGAGGTTCTTGCTAGTGAATTGGCGACGGCGGATATCACAATAGTTCAGCAAACGGTTAAGCTTCGCAGGCTGAATAAGGAAGAGGCCAAGTTGCTTACTGAATTATTGAATGTTAATTATATTCTAAATTAAAGTGAGGTGAAGCATGAACGCATTGAAACGACGGTTTGATAAACTTGAAGAAAGGCTAAAAACAGACAAAAAATATGAAGGTTGCGAACTTGAAATTGTGGTCGGCACTGACGGTGAACCCACGAAATACTATTGTTTACACCCTGACGGACATTCCGAACGGATAACCGATAACCGTATTATAAGCGAGCTTGAGGCTATCAACGACGGCAGTATAGCCGTGGAAATTGTGGACTAAAATAACAAGAAGTATTAGCATATTATTAACCATTAAAAAAGTGAGGTAAACACAATGAAAAAAATTGACGTAATTCAAAACGGCTTAAACAAGCTGGATCGGGAATCCCGCGGCGGAAGGAAAAGTCCGCGCACGGTGTATGTGCAGCCACAAAGAAGAAACGGAAAAATGGAATATATCCAATCGCGAAAACAAAGCTAAGGAAATAATTATTATGGAAAACACAAACTTTTACGAGAAATTGAAAGCAGAATTTCCTGAATTTATTACGCTACGTCTGGATGAGCAGCAGCAAGGAAGTTTGAAGTCACTTATCGGCTACACCGAAGGGGCCTTGACGTCATATCGTATTGAGGTAGCAGAAGCGAATGAGAAATATAAGATATATGCCGAACAAATAAGAGACGAAAAACGAACCGAGGCACTGAATGCAGCAAAAGCGAAAATGCAAAAAACGCTTGACACTGAGTTCAAACATATCCAGGATCGAGTAATTAACGCAGAGAATGCACTGGTCAAAGCAACACGTCAACCAGCGACAAAGGACAGCAGTGAAGAACTCTTGCGTTTCCTTCGACACAAAGAGATACGCGATAGTCTATCGGCAATGTCACTTTCAAAAAGAACTGAGTATTTGATTAATGGCGTCCAGAGAGGCGACGCGGCAGTTCTGAGGGCAGTGGAAGCGCAGTCGGTTGTAAGCGATCTTGTGCCTTCGGACGTTTTGAACCGAGCTAATGAGGTATATATCAAGCAAGTTGCGCCACAGCAGACAGTCGAGTTGAAAATTGCACAAGCAGACCTTGAGGGCGCCGAAGTTATCAGAAATTTAACTCAAGTCGTAATGGGACACCTTGAAAATGAAAAATAAACCCTTAAAAGAGCAGGTTGCAGAATTGCACGAAATGACGTCGTTGCTAGTCGGCTCACTGGATATAAAGCATGATGAAACGTGGGATGAAATAGACGACGAGCACTTGCGGAAGGCTCTGATACATTTCCTTGAGCTGATGGAGATACGGATCATGGGCCTCAAAGAGCAGCTTGAACATGACAATTTCTGTCATGACAACGTCAAATGATTGGCACTTTGTGTATGCGAAAACATCCCTCTATTGTCGAGCCTATACGGTTTTACGATAGGGGGTATAGGTTAAACCAATGGCAGGACGCAGACGACTAAAGACATTATGCGATATTCGGCGATATCTGGCTTCAATTCTGAATCGGATAGAGTCCGGGGAGCTTGACCCTGCTATCGGCGGGAAAACGGCCTATATTGCCAATATTCTAATTGGCTGTATCCGTGATTCGGAACTTGAAGAACGGATTGTCGCACTGGAAAAGCAGATAGAGGCTAAAAAATGAACGACCTAGAAACAAGAGTGGAAAAATTAGAAACCTTGTTACTTCCTCCCAAAGATTACAGTTCTGATATCTATGATTTTCTAATTCAAGCAGAACAAGCTACAGCGGCTTGCACCGAGGCCGAGGCCATACTTCTCTATGGCGATAAGGAAACTTTCGTTAATGAATGGCGTGTGGACTAAAAGAGGGCTAAAATAATGAATATGGAAAAACGAGTAGCAGAACTTGAAAATAAGGTAGGCATAAATGATGAGCCAGCCCCGTTGATTTTAATTAATGTCACAGATTGTAGTAAGGATTCTCAGGACGCGGGAAGTCCCACGTTTGCAGTGATTCCGGGCCAGATTGGTGGACCTTGCGGTACTACCTTAATCCGGCACGAGAATGAGGACCCGGACAAATTTCTGAATCGAGCTGAATCAGAACATCAAGATTTTTATTCATAGCTTTACAAGGTGGCCACAGGACGCTCGGACGTCCACAGGTCGCAGCCTTCCCAGCAAGAGGACTTCTATGAGAAATGGGAGTCCTCTTTTTTTGATGCAAATATTTGCACGTCCCCCCCCCCCTGGAAAAGGTGATTTGGGTACCTAATTGGTACCTTTTAATAAAAAAGCACTTAACCGATATAGCTAAGTGCTTGATTTCATTGGTAGGCCGCCGGGGGATCGAACCCCGAACCTACTGATTAAGAGTCAGTTGCTCTACCAGTTGAGCTAACGGCCCATACGTGGGCAATTCTTTAACACAATATGGAATGATGTCAAGCGTGTTTTGGCAAAGCCTCAAAATAGTCTTGTCACCTAAGTTGAGCGATTAGCTGTTAGCCATTAGCGTTTAGCTTTGAAAAATAGTCGTAATAGCAAAATATTCTGTAATCATTAAACTAATAGCTAACCGCTAAAGGCTAATCGCTCAATTTCAGTGTCAGTAACACTTTTTTTAGATATTGACTACCTAAATAATATCTTTTAGATTTACTCCAATTCATTTATTCTGAGGGGGATATTATCAATGAAATCTTTTTTCAAGAAAACCGGTCTTTATTTTTTTCTGATTGTAACCTTTAGCTGGCTGGCTTCTAGTATCTGCCTGGCCCATTTTGGGGTATTGTTACCATCTGATGATATTGTCGAAGGTAATGAATTCCGCCAAATCACCCTTTCGTGTCAATTTATGCACCCTTTTGAGCAGGGATTCATGGAACTCGAAAAGCCCATGAGTTTTGCAATGTTCGTAAAAGGCGAGAATAAGGACCTTTTGAACAGCCTAAAAAAACAATCTGTGGACGGATGCACGACCTGGGTCGGAACCGTGGATCTGGAGCGTCCCGGAGACCATATCTTCTATTTTGTCCCCCACCCCTACTGGGAGCCTGCAGAAGACTGTTATATCCAACACTTTACCAAGGTAGTCGTAAATGCATTCGGATTAGAAGAAGGTTGGGATCAGCCGGTTGGTCTGAAGACTGAGATCATACCTCTGACTCGACCCTATGGCCTGTGGACAGGCAATGTCTTTGTCGGACAGGTCCTCGTGGATGGCAAGCCAGCGCCGAACAGTGAGATTGAGATAGAATTTTATAACAAAGACAAAAAAGTTCAGGCCCCTGCAGGCCCGTATGTCACCCAGGTAGTACACACAGATTCCCAGGGTATCTTTTCCTACGCTATGCCGAGACAGGGATGGTGGGGATTTGCTGCACTCAATGAAGCAAGCGAAAAGATGAAACACGAAGGCAGAGAAGTCGCTGTTGAGCTAGGCGCTGTTTTATGGGTATATGTGGCGGATATGAGGTAAAATGCACATTTCAGAAGGAGTCCTGGCAGCCCCTGTATTGCTGGCCGGTGGGGCTGGAACAGTATTGGGTCTGGCTATCGGGTTACGCCGTATGGATGTCAGGGAAATACCCAAGGTGGCCCTGCTTACTGCGGCATTCTTTGTGGCATCTCTTATACATGTTCCAGTAGGTCCCTCCAGTGCCCACTTGATACTTAACGGAATCCTGGGGATACTGTTGGGATGGACCGCCTTTCCTGCAATCTTCATCGGCCTGTTTTTCCAGGCCGTGCTCTTTCAGTTTGGCGGCCTTACTACCCTTGGTGTCAATACACTGAACATGGCTGTCCCTGCCGTAATAATGGGCGCCCTTGCGAGGCCTGCCTTACGAAGTAATTCAGGTCTATTTGCAATGGTAATGACGGCCATTGCCGGAGCAGGCGCCATTGTCATGAGCGCAACTATGGTGGCAGGCTCTCTGGCATTATCAGGAGAGTCGTTTGTCGCGGTGAGCAAGCTCATTTTTGTAGCCAATATACCGATTGCCATTGCTGAAGGTGTACTTTCTGTTTTGATAATCTCCTTTCTCTTAAAGACAAAGCCTGAAATAATAAAGGGTAATATGCATTCCGGAGCCGTCAAATTGGGACTTGTTTCCATAATCATTATCCCGATTCTGATTGGGCTTTGCAGCCAAGCCTATGCCCACAGGGTCAACCTGTTTGCCTGGTATGACGGCAAGATGATTTTGGCTGAGGGCTATTTTTCAAGCGGTAACAAGGCTATGAACTCTACTATTCTGGTTCTTGATTCCGGGGGCAAAGAGGTCTTTCATGGAATGACTGATAAACAGGGCAAATTTTCCTTTAAACCGCCTGGAAATGGAAAGTACTGCCTTGTCCTGAAAGCAGGGATGGGTCACCGGGCTGAGGCACTTGTATCTGTACAGGGCATGGAATCAGGGCCTGCCGCCCCGGAAGCCGGACAGGCGGGCCCGCAGACTGCCGAAAGTCCTGAGCTCAAAGGGACAGTGACCCTTACCGGTATGGAATTTGAACAAATTCTTGATAGCAAGCTCAATCCAATAAAGGAGCAACTATTGAGATTGGCCGAACAGGGTGATAGGGTTGGTTTTAGAGACGTGGTTGCAGGGCTTGGATATATTGCCGGACTGATGGGTTTAGCAATGTATTTGACTCAGAAAAAGCAAAAAAAGTGACCTGCGAACATTTTGCCTCGGGAAAATCCATATTTCATTCTGCAGATCCCAGAGTAAAGATTCTGCTAGCCATAGGCTATGCCTTTGTAACAGTGAGTCTTGGAAGTCTGGAAGGACAGGTCCTTGCCCTTTCAGGTAGTTTGCTCCTGGTAATAGCCGCTCACCTTTCTATTAAGGAAGTGTTTCGTCGTCTGTTTGTGGTCAATCTCTTTATCCTGATGTTATGGTTCATACTCCCGTGGACAACACCAGGGACCGGCGTTACCCGCTTGGGCCCCATTGTGATTACAGCAGAGGGCCTGGACCTCGCCCTGTCAATAAGTCTTAAATGCAACGCGATAATACTGGCAAACCTGGCCCTGCTTTCAACATCGACCATATTTTCACTGGCCCATGCCCTAGCACACTTCCGGGTCCCAACTAAGATGGTGCAACTCATTTTTTTTTCCTGGAGGTACTTCCACGTTATTGACTCTGAATTCCATCGCATGAAACAGGCCATCAAGGTCCGGGGATTTGAACCCGGGTCCAACGTGCACACCTACCGAACTTATGCCTATCTCATCGGGACTTTGTTCATTAAAAGCCTCGAAAGGGGCGAGAGGGTGTACAAAGCAATGTTGTGCCGCGGTTTTGACGGTACCTTCTGGCTGCTTTCGCATTTTCGCCTCCACCGCATGGACATTTGCCTGGCCGGCTTAATATCTGCGTATCTTTTTCTTATTATTGGGGTTGAGTGGATAAATCCATGTCGCTGATAGATCTTGAAGGAATATTCTTTCAATACCCAAATGGAAATCAGGTGTTGGAAGGGCTCAGTTTACACCTGGATGAGGGTGATAAAATTGGCCTCTTAGGAGAAAATGGTACGGGCAAAACGACTTTATTCCAGATAATATTGGGCCTTCTCAAGCCTACTAAAGGGGAAATAACCATATTCGGGAAAAAGCGTGAAACAGAACAGGATTTCAAAAAAATCCGTCGCGCGATCGGCCTGCTCTTCCAGGATTCTGATGATCAGCTTTTCTGTCCGAGCGTGATAGAAGACGTGGCCTTTGGACCATTAAATATGGGAATGAACCATCATGAGGCAACAGAGAGGGCAGAGCAGACACTTGAGGAACTGGGGATATCGCGTTTTAGAGACAGGGTTCCATATCAACTCTCAGGAGGGGAAAAACGGCTTGTCTCAATGGCAACCGTATTGTCCATGAGGCCTGAGATCCTTTTGCTGGATGAGCCCACAACCGGTCTTGATGAAAAGACTAAGGAACGCCTTATTTCGGTGCTACAGCACTATCCGGCAAAAGCATGGATCATAATATCACATGTTCAGTCCACAATAGAAGCCATGTCCAATAAGTATTACAAAATGAATGCGGGAACGGTGGATTTGGTTTGATTTTTTGTAAGCGTTCACAGGGCACCGCATCTGTTTTGTTGTCTGGCACTTGAAGTACAGGAAGTACGTCTGCGTATTCGTACGCCTTACATCTGCAGCACCCTGTGAACGCTTACAGCTCGGTAGGTTGCGGTAAAACGGGCGTTGTAACCCCGTGAACGGTTATGATTTTTTTACGTCCCAAGCTCTTCTTCTTTATCCGAGCCCTCAATAACTTGGTTCTTTTGTAGAAATCCTGCAAATTCTCTATGTCTCTAACCACTTTCTGTATTTTTGTCATTTTCTAATGCCTCAATATTTGCAATATCTTGCTTTGAATTTCTAAAATGCTTCATCCAAATTAAATCCTCACGACTTGCAATACAGGTTAAGCCATATTCAGTTTCCTCGACAATAGCATTCTCAATTATTTCTTTATGTCTTCCTTCATTGCCTACCAGCAGGTCTATATTCCGGCTTTCGCCGGAATGACGATTGGGTATAAACGCCTGTCATTCCGGCAAAAGCCGGAATCCAGACATCTTACCCTAAGTTATTGAGAAGTTACGAGTAAATCACATAACTCCTTTGATTTGTTGATTTTTAGTATATTAGAAGGATCACCTGGGCAGACCGAAGAGGGGAAAAGAAAGGAGATAGGGTCATGCGTAAGAAGAAGGGTCATGCTACGGAGGCTAAGGGTTGGAATTTTTTTGAGTTTTTAAGGAGGATAGGGTTTGTTCTGATAGGGATAATGACTTTGGTTTCGGAAATTGGGGTGAGCGACCCTTCCTTCGGCGCGGAGGTGGTCTTTGTCAATGCACCTCGGGAGAGCTGGCGCAAACTACACGCCATCAGAAAAGGTGAGATTCTCTCTTTGGGGATACTAGGCAAACGCCTGGAACTCTACAAAGCCTATGTAGAGATACGGCCTGTTACCCAATTCATAATCAAGGCGGGAAGGCAGCGCCTTGATTATGGTGACTTCAGGACGTTCGGTCTTTGCAACTGGACCAATACCGGCCCCTATCTCTGGGATGCCGTTAAGCTTTCTTATGACTTCGGGAAAAATAACTTTATCGATGCATTTTACGGAAGGATTAAGATAAACGCCCCCAAGAGTTTTAGCCTGAATCACAGGCATTCTTACGATGGAGTGGGTGTGTATAGCACATTTTCCCTCCCTATTTTAAATGCTCACATAGAGCCTTTCTTCGCATACAAAGGAGATGGCACAGATAAATATAGAGAAGAAAAGGGAGGCGTTGGAACGTTGAATGAATATTATGCGGGCGCCAGGCTCTGGGGCAGAGATTTCTATAACTTCGATTATGACCTTTGGTCCTCCAAGGAGTTTGGAAGGAGAGGTTCAGACGATATTGATGCCTATGCCTATTATGTTTTGGGGGGCTATAACTTCAAAGGGCTATGGGCCAAGCCTCGCCTCAGCCTGGAGTACACTTACTCCTCAGGAGATGACGACCCCGATGACGGGGACCATGAGACCTTCGATGTAGGATATGGGGTTTGGGGTGCATGGTATGGGAACCAATGGGATTTTTCCCAACTACTCTCTGCTTAAAGGCCACCACTTGAGTTGCACCTATGGCCACTTTTTCCCCAGTGAGGTTGTACGCAACAGGGCGGATGACAACAGCGGGGCGGATTGGTTCTATATCCAGTGGAGTTACAAGTACTCTTGGAAGATACTTTGAGGAGGCAATATTATGGAAGATTATCATGGAATGTGGGCAGAACTTGGGCTTGATCTAGAGAGACATGACGAATTCCTGGAGGGTCTTGGTCCTGCTTATCATAAGATATAGCTGAATCAGGAGTTTAGGCCCAAGGGTATGGAGTACTTCGACTTCACTACCTCAGAAATTCATGGGCTAAGGATCAAAGAGCTACTGGAGCTTAAAAAGAAGGAGCGCAAGATTGTGGGGACATTCTGTGTGTATGTGCCCGAAGAGATCGTCATGGCTGCAAAGGGCGTGTGGGTTGGTGTTTGTGGAGGAGCTCAATTCTCTATTCCCGATGCCGAAAGGATTCTCCCCAGGAATCTATGTCCCCTTATCAAGTCCGCCTTTGGATTCATGGAGGCCAAGATCTCTCCCTACTATCAGGTCCCTGATTTCTTTGTGGGCGAGGCCACCTGTGACGAGCTGGAGGAGAAGGTGCAAAAGGGGATGGGTATTGTGAAAAAGGGAACACCCAGGATCATGATTTCGGGCTGCCCCTTTGCCCTTCCTTTTGGAAGCTTCACCACATTGTTGAAAGCAGTAAAGCGGTGGTAGTCTGCGAAGAGAGCTGTGTGGGTACTAGATATTTCACCAATCCAGTAGATGAGGGATGTCCCACATTAGAGGATAAGTTGAAGGCTATAGCCGAACGCTATCTGAAGATAAACTGTAGCTGCTTTACCCCTAATGAAGAAAGGATTGAAGAAATTGCACGATATGTCAAAGATTTTAATGTCGATGGTGTTATTCTCTTCACCCTCCAGTTCTGCCTTACCTATAGCATAGAGTGTATCAAGGTACGGGAGGCCTTGAAGAAACTCAATATACCGGTGTTAGAGATAGAGACAGACTATGGGGAGCAGGATGTGGGGGGTCAGGATAGTAAGGGCATATCCCTGGCGACTTAGCGGTGGAGAAAAGCAGAGGGTGGTCTTGGCCCGGGCCTTGGCCCCTTATCCCAGAATACTCCTTCTGGACGAACCGTTGAGCAGTCTGGATTGGCAGACCTCTCAGTATTTGAGATTTGAGCTCAAGGGCATTCAACGACATCTTGGCATTACCACTCTGTATGTCACCCATGACCTCATCGAGGCAAAGGAGGTAGCCGATAGAATGGCCATCATCCTTGAAGGACGGATAGAACAGATAGGGAGGCTGGAAGACTTGCATCCATTTTCTGACCAGCTTTTTAATTTTTCTCAAGGACAAACAACCAGATAGAACCTAGGTTGAGAGATTAGCTGTTAGCGTTTAGCTTTGAAAAATCAAGGCATTACGTTAATTAAAAATAACACGCAACGGGTGAAGGAGCACATCCCATAGACAAATCCAATAGTCCTTTTATTTTGCATTGATAATTTCTATTTGACCTGTTGATTATCTTGATATTAAAGACTGTTATCAATTTCACAAAGGAGTCCATGACGATCCTTAAGATACTTCTGCCTGCATTCAGTGGATAAGGAAGCGCTATGAAAATATTAGATAGGATAAAGAAAAAATTCGGAACCAGCAAAAAACAGACATTTAAAAAAGGGAAAGGCTTGATCATCTTAAACGAGGTATCAGAGGCCATGCGGGCGGAAAAGTTGCTAAAACGCTTTGGTTATGGGGTGAGAGGGGTGGCTCCTCCCCCTGAGATTCGGAAGGGCTGTGACCTTGCAGTGGAATTCAACCTTGTTGATCAATTGGGTGTGGAAAGGCTGCTTAGAGGAAAGGGACTCATGCCTTTAGACGTAGTGGCTCTGGATAATCTATCTCAGAAGCCTTTGGATATAACCAAGGAAAAGGACTTTGGAAGGTATCTTATGGTGACCGCAGCCAATATGAAGATAACAGTGGATAAAGAAAAAGGGACCATCGTAAACATTTCAGGTGGAGGCTGTCCCGATGTTCCCTATTTGGCTGTAAGCCTGGTAGGAAACAACATAACAAAGGCGAAAAGTCCTGGCGAGAACGGCTACTCTCTTTGTGCCTATATGTTAGAAAAGGCATATGAAAAGGCCCTGAATATGGTTAACGCTCAGCAGTCAAGAGAGTGTACCTGATTTTGTTTACTATCATGGGTACCCTGCCTTTTGATGAAATGGGATTGAAGGCAGGGAAGGCAACATTCAAAGGCGGATGCCTTAAAGTAGAAGATTTTGAGCTCACTCCCAGCTTAGGCACCAGCGTTATGGTGGCATCAGCCTGCATTACCTGTGAGGCCCTTAACTTGGAACCACCCTACTTTGTTACTGCTGGAGATATTGGAGACGGAAAAAGGAGTAAAGAGCTTTATAGCTATATAGCCGCTAACCAGGGAACTCTGGATATCACTGTTCTGGCCATGCATTATATCATGCCTGATATACCCGGAATGAGGGATATCCTTAATTCCATGAGAGAAAGGCGTGAAGGAATGACTTTGATTGCAGATGCAGGTGCCATGTATGCCGCCAAGGCGGCAGGGCTTGCTCAAGAAATTGATATCCTTACCCCTGATGCTGGTGAGATGGCCTATTTAGCAGACCCCAAGGCCACACATCCCGCCTATGTGGAGCATCTTCTGTTTGAGTTAGATGCGTCTGAAGTTGTCTCCTTGATAAAGAAGGCATATGAGACCGGGAATACCCCAAAGATATTATTGGTAAAGGGACCCGTAGATTACGTTGTAGAAGACGGAGAAGTGGTTGAGACCATTAATGAGCCTTCTATTCCCGCCATGGAAGCAATCGGAGGGACAGGGGACAGCCTGACCGGGATTCTGTCTGCCCTCATTTACGGGGGCTATGAAAAGATTGATGCCTGCACAAAGGCAGCCAGAATCAATCGCATTGCAGGTAAACTGGCACAGCCTGATCCTTCCACATCGATTTCACACATAATAGATAAAATTCCAGATGCATTAAAGGAGGTTGGATTATGCGCATGACACCCGCAATAGCAGGAGGCATTTTTGGCTTATTGGGTGCTGCCGGCCAGGCGTTCTTTCATGTGATACCCCCGCCGGCCTATGGTATCTGTATCGCCTGCCATATGAGAGACCTGGTGAACTGGATTGCTGCTCATATATATCCGATATACGGCTTGAAAGCCGGTGGTGCCCTGATAATACCTGGTGGACCGGTCTCTTATAATTTTCCGTTGCTTACTATTGTAGGGATATTGATTGGGGCAGTTATTGCTGCCCGTGTCAATAAGGAGTTCAAGTGGAAAGTCATGAGAGTCTGGTGGCAGAGACCCTGGGCGGAGTTCTTTCTGGGGATGCTGGTTATGATATCGGCCCTGACCTTTGGTGGCTGTCCCATCAGGACAGCGCTTAAGGCTGCTTACCTGGATATAACCGCCTTTATAGGCCTTATAATGATCGCGGTAGGGGTTTTTGCGGGGTGCCAGGTACTGAGAAAACTGACTTGAGGAGGCAACAATGGACTTATTACCACCAATTGCCACTATATTTCTGGGATTGATAATGGGATACCTTGGCCAGCGGGCGAGGATGTGCTTTATCGGGGGAGTGAGGGATTATTGCCTGGTGAAGGACACATACCTGCTCAAAGGGTTATTTTCTTTTATAGTGTGCGCCCTTGCAGGATTTATAATATTCCAATTTGTATCCCCTGCTATTAAAACCTTTCCCTGGTTTCTGGATGGCGGTGCGGTCTTTGCCAAAAAATGGGCGGCTATGGGGGTGACAGCAGTCCCCAGTTTGATATTACCTGTGCCCGGAGACCCTATAACGTGGTCTCCAAAGGTAGGGGCACATATAATCCTTGCCATATTGGGCGGATTTGGCCTCGGTTTTTTCTCCTGCATGGCTGGTGGCTGTCCCTTCCGGCAACACGTAATGGCCGCTGAAGGAAGTAAGAGTGCCATCGTGTATCTTGTGGGATTTGTCTTAGGCGCAATACTCTTCCACAGGTTTGTTGCCCCATTCATTAAAGCGGTTTTGGCTTAGGAGGTAAATAAAAATAATGGCTGATGTAACCTTAGATGTATGTGATGAGGTTTGTCCCTTGCCAGTGATGAAGACCGACGAGGCGTTGGCGAAAATGAAATCCGGAGAGACCCTGGAGGTAATAGTCGATTACCCGCCGTCAAAGGAGAATGTAAGAAGGCTTGTCACCAGCAAAGGCCACGAAGTTCTTAACATTATCGAAGAAGGAGAGATAGTAAGATTGTTGATCAAAAAGGCATAGAACTATTGGAAATATTGGCAAAAAAGGAAGAGAAGGGAAGACTTTCACTTCTGGCCAGAGGAGGTACCTATTATGTGGTTGTCCTTGACCGAGGGGAGGATATCCTGTTTCTGGCTAAAGGAGATCAATTAGCCCGTGCATTTAAGGAACAGGAAGACAGACGCCGACAAGGCACGGATGTGAGTTGCCCTACATGCGATTTCATGCTCGCATCAGAAGGTGTTTATTCTATACAGAAATCGCGGGAGTTCATTCAGAAAATCTCCAGGGGTGAGGCAGAAAAGACATTCAAGGGACTTGGCTTAGTGAATCTCTGGAGAGAATTTAAAGAAAAAATTCCAAAGCGGCTATTCCACTAAAATCTTTCCCTTTAGTTCAGACACTACCTCACCTATGATGGTTGCGCTGGCCATCCCTCTCCTTTTTAATTCACTCAGCAATTCATTGGCCCCCTTTCTTGCCACAGAAATCAGTAACCCGCCAGAGGTTTGGGCATCAAATAGGATGTCCTGCATGAACCTGTCCACAGAAGGGGCAAAATCCACGAATGCTGTCCTGGCGGAAACCCTGATGCAGCCATCGCCGGGGGCAGAAAGCCGGCTATCAGATGCAACAGGGTAGTCGCCTAATACGCAGAATAACTCACCAGGGTTGATGACTACTATGATATCACGCAAGACCTCAAGACAGCAGCAGTTTTCATCCCGCCGCGTAGGCTGACAGTAATCGGTGGAAAAGCGGTCAAGGCAATCAACAAGATGGTCGTTCGGGGACCGACATGATGGAATATGGTATATCCCAGCAGTTTTTTATCCCCCGAAACCAGCGAAAAAAGTTCCCGGAGCACCGATGCCGGGCCAGGGAAGGGAGCTTGACGGAATGTAACCATAAATTGGGCAAACCCTTGCCAAAACAGCAAAAACAATACAGGCGGAATTAAAATGGCAAGGATCAGACGCCATTTCATGCCACTTGGAGGGAAATGAGATAAAGCGTTTACAGGTATCAGGATGGGCTAAATTTTTTCAAAAAATCTTAGAATTGAATTCGTAATGGAAATGCTATTACCCCTCATATGACTTCTCTGATCCTGGTCACGATTTGTTGATGTGTAAACTTATATAGGAAAAATCCTTAAGTCCAATTGGAAATTTTAATGAGCTGGCTGCAATTGATTGGAAATAGCTATTTGATCAAAATCGTTATGAGAGCTATTTTTTCTTAATCTCCCCCAACAGGAGAAATCGGTTGCATTTCAGGAGGTCGGGAATTGAAGATCATAGGCGTCTTGGGCTTGGTAGTAATTATTTTTTGTTGGTCTTTGGAAGAGGGGGGCTTGGGGGCCAGCTTCGGACTGACAGGCCCGGAGGACCTTAAAAAGGAGCTGATCAACCGGCAGGTAATTGTCCTCGATGGCCGAGCGGAGGCCGGATATCTCAAGGGCCATATCCCCGGCGCACTTAATCTTTCCTGGGAAAAGTTTACCCATAGCGATCCGGAAGGAGTAAAATATCGTCTCGTTTCTCCCCGGAAATTGGCCAAAGTCTTGGGGGAAATGGGCATCTCTGAGAAATCGACGATTGTCGCCTATGGCGATGCCGATTCGAGCTGGGGAGGCGAGGGCTGGGTCCTCTGGGTCCTGAACTACCTCGGACACAAGGGAATGCTCCTCCTCCTTAATGGCGGCATCAGGGCCTGGGTGAAAGAGGGTTTTCCCCTGAATTCAGGCAGGGAAACGGCCTGCAGACCGACCGAATACCACCTGCGACTCCGGCCGGAATCCAACTGTGATACCCGGTGGATCGAAGACCATCTTGGAAAGATCAACGTCATCGATACCCGATCACTGCCGGAATACCTGGCCGGTCGTCTCCCTGGAACCATTCATATACGATGGAAGAATTTTCTTAAAAAAGATGGCAGTATCAGGTCCAAAAGTGAGATCTTGGCCCTTTTAAAGACTAAAGGAGTAGACCTCGACCGGACCACCGTTTACTACTGTACCGGTGGGATTCGTTCAGGCTTTGCCTACAATATTCACGAGATCTTTGATCTGGGGCCGGCCAGGAACTTCGAGGGCGGGACTGAGGAATGGTTCAAGAGATCAAGGACATCGAGGTGAAGAATAAAGTAGACCCCATGTCAAGACCGATTTTCAGTTTTTTTTAGTTAGGGACGCGGAAAAAAATAATTATCCCAACGGTCAGGACTCTCTGATTGCCGGAATATCAACGAACCATTTTTCTAATCCTGGATGACGTATAATTTTTCTTTCATAAGAAGCCATCTCCTCCTTGTTGAGTTTAATGCCGGATTGGTAGACACCACCTATCAACTCAACGCTTGGATTTATACTATTATACGTCATTGTACTGGCCAATCCTAAGATTTTTTCTTCTGTATCTAATACCTCTCCATTCCAATGGTTTTCTAGAATCCCCCATAATCGCTCGATAGGATTATACTTGCTATGGTATGGAGGATAATAAGCTAATTTAATC